>CANQJX010000222.1 GCA_947624335.1 uncultured Marvinbryantia sp. | reverse complement strand
AGCAGATGCAGATGAACCGTCAGCAGCCGGCAGGATGGACCTGCTCCTGCGGCGCGGTGAACACCGGGAAATTCTGCTCGCAGTGCGGGAAACCGGCGCCGGCAGAACAGTGGACCTGCTCCTGCGGGACAGTCAACACCGGAAACTTTTGTTCACAGTGCGGGAAGCCGCGCGCGTAAAAGCAAAGGATGACGAAACATGGCGGTAATTAGCTACAAGTGCCCTAACTGCGGCGGCGATCTGCGCTTTGATCCCGCCGCGCAGAACTATAAATGCGAATATTGCGCCTCCCAATTTTCACAGGAGGAACTGGAAAAGGCCAACCCGCAGGCGGAAAAGCAGACAGATGCAGAGAGCAAGGAGACAGAGCAAAAGGACGCGGAGGGAGCGGTCGTATATTCCTGTCCAAACTGCGGCGCTCAGATTGTCACAGACGAGACAACGGCTGCGACATTCTGTTATTATTGCCACAATCCGGTTGTTTTGCAGGGAAAGCTGACCGGAGCGTACGAACCGGATCTGATTATTCCGTTCGCCGTGCCAAAAGAGAAAGCGGTTCAAAGCTTTTTGCAGTATGTGCGGCGGAAAAAATTCGTGCCGAAAGATTTTTTTTGCAAAGAACAGATTGAAAAGATCAGCGGGATTTATTTTCCGTTTTGGGTATATTCGTGCAATGCAAACGGCGCTTGGAACGGGATCGGCGAGCGGATCAGCACAGGCTACCGCGGAGACGCGCAGGTTACGACGACGCAGGTTTATGAACTAGAACGCAGGGCCGATCTGGATTTCCGGAATCTGACGAGAGACGCCTTAAACCGCGAGAACCGGCAGCTTGTGGAAGCAGTGCAGCCGTTTCTTCTGGAACAGGCGAAGACATTTTCCATGGGGTATCTTTCCGGATTTCAGGCGGAGAAGCGGGATATGGAAAAAGAGGACTTAAGGGAGAGCATCGGGCAGGAAGTGAGAAACTACGGATCGCAGATGATACATGGAAGCATCCGCGAGTATACGTCCGTGCAGACGCGCACCGAGAACGTTACGATTGAAAAAGAAGACTGGAAATATCTGCTGCTGCCGGTCTGGGTACTGACGTATCAGGGGCCGGACAAAAAACGATATTATTATGCCATGAACGGACAGACCGGAAAGATCAGCGGCGTTCTTCCGCTGGATAAAAAGCGCGTCGCCGTTTTGTTTCTGGCCGTTTTTTTTGCAGTATTTCTGATTCTGCTGACGGGAGGGTACGTTCTATGGTAGAAGAAAACATTCGGGGAAAAAGGAAGAACGTTTTTTTCGTTCCTTTGCTGGCCGCCGTATTTTTTACGCTGTTTTTTGCCTCGGCGCGTGCCGAAAGCCATGTGTTTGATGAAGGCGGTTTATTTACGCCGCAGGAAATTTATCAGATGGAACAAACGGCGGAGGGGCTTGCGCAGGAATATCATATGAACGTTCTTCTTCTGACCGCCGCGTATGCGCGCGGCATGGATTCCCGCGAGATAGCGGAAGCATTTTATGAGGAGAACGGTTATACGGAAAATGGAAAACACGGAGGGATCGTTCTTCTGATCGATATGGACAACCGGGAATTAAATCTGACGACCTACGGCGACATGATCCACTATATTACGGACGAACGGGAAGAACGTATTTATGACGCCGCCTACCGCTATGCGAGCGACGGCGATTATGCGCAGGCGATGACCGCTATGCTGGTCAAAACCGGTCAATATCTAAAATCGGGGATTCCGGGAAATCAATATACCTATGATGAGGAGAGCGGAAGGGTTGTGCACCGGCGCAGCGTGAGCGGAGGCGACATTGTGATTGCCCTGGGGTTTGCCTTCGCTTGCGCGGGCGCTGCCTGCTATACCGTAAAACGTCGCTACAGGAGTATTTTGCAATACGAATATTCCATGGGACAGAACGCCGATATCCGGATAACGGGGCAGCAGGATCACCTGGTCAACCAATATGAGACCGTCCGGAGGATTCCGAGGACACAACCGCCCGGAGGCGGCAGAAGCGGTTCCGGAAGCGGCAGCGGAAGAACAACGGTACACCGTTCTTCGGGCGGACATTCTGTCGGCGGAGGACACGGACGAAAATTTTAACGGGATGCGGACGGATTGTCTGTAAGACGGGAAAACGTGCAGACACAGGGCTGCCGGCATTGGAAAAGGAGGAAAAACATGATTCATATTGCGGTACTTGGCTATGGAACCGTGGGTTCCGGCGTGGTGGAAGTAATCAATACCAACCACAGCAGCATCAACAAAAAAGCAGGCGAGGAGATCAACATTAAATATGTGCTGGATCTGCGCGACTTTGAAGGCGATCCGATTCAGGAAAAAATTGTTCATGATTTTGACATTATTTTAAACGATCCCGAAGTGCGCATTGTAGTGGAAGTGATGGGCGGCGTGGAGCCGGCGTATACCTATACAAAACAGGCGCTGCTTGCGGGCAAGAGCGTCTGCACGTCCAACAAAGAGCTGGTGGCGCAGCACGGCGCGGAGCTTTTGGAA
>CANQJX010000221.1 GCA_947624335.1 uncultured Marvinbryantia sp. | reverse complement strand
CGTCTCCTTTGCGCGCCTTTTGCACAAATTTCATTTGTTGTTCCATAATCATACCTCTCATATCGGCCGATGTATCAGGCCGGATAAATCCCTTTCTTTTGTACTTATCCTGCCCTTTCTCCTATATAGTGTCAAATTCGCTTTCAAATGTTGCATCGGGAAAAAATTTTTATTTCGGAAAGCGCTCGTTCAGAAAATGATACCAATAGCACGCCGGGCCTGACAAATCCGCCGCGTGTACTTCCGAATCCTGCGCCTGCTGCAAAACGGCTTCCTTCAGATACGGGAATCCGCACATCACGGCCATATGTTTTTCCTGCGGATCGCCGGAGCCCGGAACCGCAAGGACAAACCGTCCGCTTTCATGCTTTCCCAGAATCAGATGATGATACCGCGCATACGCCTGCCGCACAAAGGTATTCCGGCTGTACTGCCATTCCTCTCTTGGCAGAAAAGACAGATCCTTCGGGGCAATGCAGAGGCACTGCATGATTTCCGAATCGGCAAACGGCTCAATTGCCGGATAATGGTTCAAAAAATTCTCCCACCGCTCCCACAGGCTGCCCGGACCCGGCTGCGCCTCTTTTGTTTCCGTCGGGATCATATCCCCGGCGGCCGTTTCCTGCAGCGCGTCCTTTGACGCGGCGCCGTTTGTCTCTTCCATCTGCCCTTCCTGCGGCTGCGCTTCCTCCGTCTGTCTGTCTTCCGCTTCTTTTTCTGTAAAGCGCTCCACAGAAACCGGCTCGTCGTCCCAGACGGTTATGTAATTTTCCTCCTCCGCTCCTTTCAGCCAGATGCCGCGGATATCATCCAGGGAATAGCGGGTGTCGGCAAAAGACGCCGCCGGACCGGCAAAGGAAAAATCATACACCTGGTTTTTCCCCTCTGCGTTTCCCAGCAAAATGCCGCGGATCCCGCCGTTCTCCCTGAGAAAGCCATATACCCGCAAAGTTCCGGACCCGGAGGCATGCAGATGTATGAGAAGACGGCAGGCCCCGTTTCGGATATCCCCCTTCACATAACCGCAGTTGCGCTCTTTTTCGCCTCTGCGATATTCATAAATATAAGAAACAAAACGACGATATTCTGACATACACTTACTCCGTGTTGCTGTTTTCATAAGTATATGCCGGAATATCGTTTTCATGCTTTGCTATCATACGGTAATTTTAATTTTAACCGTTTATTTTATTTTCTTTGTCCGCGGTTCCGCCTTACGGGGCGCCCGTTTGGCATAGCGGTATACAACCGCCGCATAGGGCGGCAGGGAAAATTCCAGATAATAGTTTCTGCCGTCGCACTCGCCTTTTTGGGCTTTGAGCGTTTCGGGCAACGCGCGCCCGTTTCCTCCGAACGCCGTATCGTCCGCGTTGAGCAAAAGCCGATAATTGCCCGCTTGCGGAACGCCCACGCGATAATCGCTTCGTTCCATCGGGGTAAAGTTAATGACAAAAAGCAGATTTTCCCGCCCGTCCGCGGAGTGCCGGATAAAGCTGAAAATACTGCGCGTATAGTCGTCCGCGTTGATCCACTCAAAACCGTCCCAGGAACTGTCCAGCGTATACATGGCCGGATTGTCCCGGTACAGATGCAGCAGCGTGCGCACATAATGCTGAAGCTGACGGTGCTTTTCTTCGCCGAGCAGATACCAGTCCAGTTCCCGCGCCTCGCTCCATTCCTGGAACTGCGCGAAATCCTGTCCCATAAAAAGCAGTTTTTTGCCCGGATGCGCAAACATATAGGTATAGCCCGCTTTCAGATTGGCAAATTTATCGTCGTAAAGTCCGGGCATCTTATTGATCATAGAGCATTTTAGATGCACTACCTCGTCGTGGGATAAAACCAGGATAAATTTTTCTGAAAACGCATACGTCAGGGAAAAGGTCATTTTGTTGTGGTTGTAGCTGCGGAAATAGGGATCCAATTTCATATAGTCAAGAAAATCATGCATCCATCCCATATTCCATTTTAGGCCAAAGCCAAGTCCGCCGTCGGCGGGCGCCCCGGTTACCATCGGCCACGCCGTGGATTCCTCCGCGATCATCAGCACGCCCGGATTGCGCCCCGGCACCACGCTGTTTAAATGGCGGAAAAATTCAATCGCCTCCAGATTCCTGTTTTCCCCATAAATGTTCGGCACCCACTGACCGTCGGAACGCCCGTAATCCAGGTACAGCATGGACGCCACCGCGTCTACGCGCAGCCCGTCGACGTGAAAATGCTCCACCCAGAACAGCGCGTTGGCGATCAGGAAATTGCTGACTTCATATTTGGCAAAGTCAAACACCTTGGTTCCCCAGTCCGGATGCTCTCCTTTGCGGCTGTCCGCATACTCAAACAGCGGCTGTCCGTCAAAATCCGCCAGTCCAAACGCGTCCCGCGGAAAATGCGCGGGCACCCAGTCCAGAATCACGCCGATACCGTGCTGATGGAAGTAATCCACCATATACGCAAAATCCTCCGGCGTTCCGTAGCGCGAGGTCGGCGCATAATATCCGGTCACCTGATAACCCCACGACCCGTCAAACGGATGCTCCGCAATCCC
>CANQJX010000220.1 GCA_947624335.1 uncultured Marvinbryantia sp. | reverse complement strand
GACCGTCTGCGGGGCGGACTGGAGACGGAAATCCAGATTGATAATAAATTCCGTGCCTTTGCCCTGCTCGGAGTGCAATTCAATCGTACCGCCCATGGTATCGACAATGTTTTTGGTGATCGCCATGCCAAGTCCGGTTCCCTGAATACCGCTGGCAGTTGTATTGCGCTCGCGTTCAAACGGTTCAAAAATATGCTGGATAAATTCCGGGCTCATTCCCATGCCGGTATCCTTTACGCGGATTTCATAAGAACCGTAACCTTTCGGCGCGCGCGGCTTCTGCCGGATTGTCAGCGCAACCGTTCCGCCCGCCGGGGTAAATTTAATGGCGTTGGAGAGCAGGTTTAACAGAACCTGATTTACATGCAGTTTGTCGCAGTAAATATTCTCGTCCACTACATCTACGGTATCCATAAAAAAGTTCAGTTGTTTGGAACTCATCTGCGTCTGGATGATATTGCGCATATCGCGGAAAATATCCGAGATAGAGCATTCTTTTTCTTCGATGTTCAGTTTCCCGGATTCAATGCGGCTCATATCCAGAATATCGTTGATCAGAGAGAGCAGATGATTGCTGGAGGAAAGAATTTTCGTCAGATATTCCTGCGTGCGTTCTCGGTTATCCAGATGGGTCTGCGCCAGCGTGGTAAAGCCGATGATGGCGTTCATCGGTGTGCGGATATCATGCGACATATTGGAGAGAAATACGCTTTTGGCGCGGTCCGCCGCCTCCGCTTTCTGCAGCCGTTCCGCGAGGACGGCGTGTTCGATATTGCGCTGCATTGCCTGTTTGGCGTCGCGGTTTACCCACCAGTAATAGACAATGATCACAAGCGCCATCACAACGGCGAGCGCAACGCATACCTGCTGGACGGCGAAAACGCTGGCGAAAGCTTCTTTTTCCGAAACCTGCACGGCGATCGCCCATTCGTTGATACCGGCGGGAGCGTAATACATATACTGCCAGCCGTCGGTATATGGCGTGCGGAAAATAACGTAGCCGGTTTCCAGGTTGACTATGTCGTCGGTATATGCTTCCCAGGATTTGCTGCCTTTTGTCTCGCGCGGGGATACCGACGAATCAAAATCGGAAATATTGCCAAGATCCTCGTGCAAGGTATCCAGAAGAAAATCTCCGGATTTGGCATCGATAATGTAAACGTCCGCGCTGGCGTTGTAGATATTGTCGATATTCAGGCTTTGCGGAAGATCTTTTAATTCTGTGACGCCGTAGAGGATGGCTGCTGTTTCGCCGTCCTGAATAATGGGAACGTAGTGGCGCAGCACAGGGGTATCGGAACCTAAGCTGGTCATGCGGTTGGAGATGTGTTCGCCCAGAGGCGCTTCCGCGGCAAAGGAAAGCTGCTCGCTGTTCGACGCGTCTGCGATACCGCCGTCCGGCGTGAGAATATGGTCGTCCGGAAGCAGGACGCGCACGCGCATGGTCTCCAGCAGGGGAGAAACCGTATTCATGATCGCCTGTGTGGCTTCGGTGTCAAAATTATCCGCCTGTGAAATAATATTTGCCGTAGCGTTGAGAATACGGCTTTCCCGGTACAGCTTGGAGGTAATCTCCTGTATTACGGTATTCACGCCTTCTTCCATACGGTTTAAAGAGCGCTGGCGAAGCACGGAATTAATTTTCAGATAAGAGGAGAGCAGGAGAATAATAATGATGGCGATTACAATGCCGGTAGCCGTCAGACTGCTGCTTTTCGTAATGTGATGCTTCAGAGTTTTTTTTGCTTCCATGTCAGTGTCCTTCCCCTTTCGGCGGCCGCTGTGCCGTATCAAATGACGGAACGCGTCCGGTTGTTCTATATATTATATGTTCTTTTCACCTTCCGCGCCTGCGTTGGAAAGACGCGAATCGTCCATCTTTTTTACGCAGCCGGCGACGTCTGTCTTTTTGAGAAAAAGATCATTTAAAATGGCAACCATATCGTCTGCGCTGTAACCTACAATTTTAGAAGCGGCGGTAGATACGCGCTCGTTTTCTGCGATTGAGGCGGCGGCGTCCGTCACCATGCGGGACTGGATATTCGTTGTCTGACCCTTGAAGCAGCTAACGGTGGAGATCCCGTCAAACGCGACGTTGTAGTTTTCCGGGGTGGCGCAGAAAGAAAGGAAATCGAGCGCTTCTTTCAAATGCGCGCCGTTTTTATTTACCATCATCATGTTCAGATTGCCGCCCTCATAAGTGCCGCGTTCCGCCGTGTTTAAAAATATCGGCATCAGGGCAAAATCCTCAACGGTATACCGGTTTTCCTTTTCAAAATCCGTGTAGAACCAGGTGTCCCAGATAAACGTCATAACCGCGTTGCCGGACGCCATGGCGGAACTGATATCAGACCATCCGGTTTTTAAGTAATCGGAGCCAAACCAGCCTTTTTGCGCCGCGTCGCTGATCCACTGCACCATGTCCGCGACCTCCGGAAGATCCGAATAGGAGAGTTCCTGCCGGTTTAATTTTTCCAGAATCTCCGGATGATCCGCAAAAATGGGATCCAAGCCGAACTGCATCATCCAGGAACAGCCGTCTGCCGGCCAGCAGATGGGCGTATAGCCGGT
>CANQJX010000219.1 GCA_947624335.1 uncultured Marvinbryantia sp. | reverse complement strand
CTGTGTTCCCTTGTCGGCCGGTAAATCATCCCGGCCTGGCAAAAACGGCATCCGCGGATGCACCCGCGCTGAATTTCGAGAACTACGCGGTCCTGCGTTACCTTTAAAAAAGGAACGACAGGCGCCGTCGGATACGGCGCGCTGTCCGGATCCAAAACGGCCTGTTTTCGGATTACCGGCGGCACGCCTTCTGTATTGGGCGTAAAGGAACGGATGGTTCCGTCCTTATGATAGGCGGTATCGTAAAGGGACGGAACGTAAATGCCGGGCACTGCCGCCGCCTCTTTTAAAAATTGCGCGCGGCTCTTTTGCTTTGCCCTGCAATCCTTGTAAAGATCGATCAGCGCATCGTAGCTGGTCTCTCCTTCTCCGATGTAAAACAGATCAAAAAAATCGGCGAGCGGTTCCGGGTTATAAGTGCATGGCCCGCCGCCGATTACCAGCGGACAGTCCTCGCCCCGCTCGCTTGCAAGAAGCGGAATCCGGCTTAAATCCAAAATCTGCAAAATGTTGGTATAACACATCTCATACTGGATCGTGATGCCGAGAAAATCAAATTCCCGGATCGGATCCTGCGATTCCAACGCAAAAAGCGGGATGTTTTGGTCCCGCATAATTTTGTCCAGATCCGTCCACGGAGAATAAACGCGCTCGCACCATACGTCTTCGCGCCGGTTGAACAGCTCGTAGAGGATCTGGATACCCAGATGCGACATACCGATCTCATAAACGTCCGGGAAACACATGGCAAAACGTACCGCTACCGCGTTTTTCTCTTTATATACCGCATTTATCTCATTTCCGATATACCGCGCAGGCTTTTCAATTTTCAGTAATATCTCTTCATCCAACGCAAGTTTTCGCATATTCGCCATCCTTACTGGTTATTGTCAGCGCTTTGCCAGTTCGTCCGTGATATCGTCCCAGCTTACGCCCTTTTGCACCATCAGAACCATCATATGATACAGGAAATCTCCGATCTCATATTTTAGTTCTTCCGGTTCCGGATTTTTTGCCGCAATTACAATTTCCGTCGCTTCTTCTCCAAGCTTTTTGAGAATTTTGTCAATGCCGCGCTCAAACAGATAGGTGGTATAAGACCCTTCTTTGGGATTCTGTTTGCGGTCGAGGATCACCTTCATTACATCCTCAAAGACAGACGCGCGGTTGCGCTGCTGCGCCTGTATGCCCGCCACATCCCGGTAAAAACAACTGCGGTTGCCCGTGTGGCACGCCGCGCCCACCTGTACTACCCGCGCAAGCAGGGTATCATTATCGCAGTCGACGCAAAGGTGGCGCAGGAACTGATAATGCCCGGAGGTCTCTCCTTTTTGCCAGAGCGTTTTCCGGCTGCGGCTGTAATAGGTCATTTTTCCGGTCAGCAGTGTCTGCTCATAAGCCTCCTGATTCATATAGGCCATCATTAAAACCTGATGGTTGTCAAAATCCTGTACGACGACCGGAAGCAGGCCGTTGGAATCTAGTTTAAAATCCTGCCAGGCAAAGGCCGCTTCAAAACTGTTGACGTTGATACCGCGCGCTTTCATTGCGCGCCTTAAAGCGGAAATGTCCGTCGTAAGATCCGAAATCGCCGGTCCCGAAACGCCCATGACGTTCTTATGATTTAAAAGAGCCTGCAGGCGTTCCTGATCGCTTTCGGAAAAAAACGGGACCGCGCGCAGGGAAATCCTGCTCACCGCCTCATACACATGGCGCGAATCGCCAAAGAGGATGGCAAAACTTGCATTTTCCCGGAGATAGGTTTCATTTTCCGAGATATTCATAAACTCATTGATGCATACCGCCAGTTTTTCTTTGCCGAACCGTTTGGAGACTTCGCCCAGCAAAACAATATTGCTTTCCTTGGACATATTCAGAAAAACCACCGAGCAGCCCGCGTAGAATAATTTCTTTACATCTTCCCCTCTGTCGATGTGTCCGCCGCCCGCGATAGGGATATGCACGCTGCGGCTGATTTCCCGGATCCGTTTCAAATTCAGTTCGTGCGCTTCATCTTTTTTGGAAAGATCGAAAATCAGAAGCGCGTCCGCTCCGTTCTGCTCGTAAGTCTGCGCCAGCCGGACGGCGTCTCCGTCCGCAAATAATTTCCGGTCTTTAAAATCCCGGACAGCCTTTCCGTTTTTCAAAAAAATACAGGTAATAAATTTTTTACTGTTCATAGTGTTCCTTTCGTAGAAAGTACGCCGGAAATCCGGTCGTCGGTAGTGGTCGCCATATCGAGCGCTTTTGCGAACGCTTTAAACGCGCATTCCGCAATGTGATGATTATTTCTCCCGCGGAATTGCTTCAGATGAAGATTCATACCCGCCGCATAGGACACGGCATAGAAAAATTCCTGTATCATTTCCGTATCCAGATCCCCGATTCTGGGCGCGGAGAATGTAAGATCCGATTCCAGATAAGGTCTGCCGGACAAATCGACCGCGCACAGGATCAGTGCGTCGTCCATCGGAAGAATGGCATGCCCGAAGCGCAGAATCCCGGATTTATCGGCAATCGCTTTTTTGATTGCGCTGCCCAGCACAATCCCGGTATCTTCCACCGTATGGTG
>CANQJX010000218.1 GCA_947624335.1 uncultured Marvinbryantia sp. | reverse complement strand
GAAGATCAGGGAAAGGGAACAGAAAGTCCGGCAGGCGAGCATAGAACAGGGCATAGAACAGGGCATAGAACAGGGCATAGCCATTGGCGCAAACAACACAGCGAGGGAAACGGCGGAAAGGCTGATCAGAACGGGGAAGCTGCCATTGGAAGATATAGCGGACTGTACGGGGCTGCCATTTGAAACCGTAAAACAGATGGAATCCGGGATCCTGCAATCCGTTTAAAGAGCGCTTTTCGGTGACGTCAATAAAAAGAGGCGGAGATAATCGTTTTTTTGGCGGTCTTATTTATGGCCGCCAATATTTGTCTTGATTTTGACGGATCCACAGCCGTCAGTCGTCAATGCCAAAAGCATATTCCAGCCGGTCTTTTGCATCGTCCAGGCTGTCGTCCAGCCGGTCGAGCGCCAGTTCTTTTGTTTTGTATCCATCGCGCGTCAATGCTCCGAGGTGGTACTGCCGCTCCAATTCGTCTTCATAATTTTCGATATCGCGTTCGATCTGATGGCTTTCCTGATTAAGCGTGAAAAATGCATCCAGGCTGCCGGGGCCGCTGTTTGCCGCCGCATCCTCCGCTTTTTTGATAAATGCGTCCACTTTTGCAGACAGTTCATCGATCTTATCCCCGGAAGCATCCTGCTGCGTGTCATTGGACGGATCGGACTGCGTATCCTGCTGAGCGGCGTCTGATCCCGCCGGTACGGACGGATCGGACGCGCCGTCCTGCTGTAAGTCTGCAAGCTGTTCTTTCAGTTCATTTACCTGCTGCCGCAGGGCTTCCGTTTCGGCTTTATCCGCCGCCGACTGGCATCCGCCTGTGAGAGACGCCATGAAAAGCGCGGCTGCGCTGAATAAAAATTTTTTCATTGTAAATTTCCTCCTGATATCTTTATTATCGGCAGTTTTATTTTATAGTATAGCGGAAAATCTGATAAAAATGCGTTTTTGTTTTCCGCGGGATATTTTTTAAAAAATAACGCGACAAGCGCCGCGTCATGTGATATAATGAAAAGACTTATCGGTAAGTGGCAAATGGTTTGGGAAGGGGGTTTTTATGGAGATTTTCAGGAAAGACGCCGGAAAGCATACCGTCACAGTGGAGATCGGGGACATTACGCTTCTGGACTGTGACTGTATCGTAAATGCGGCAAACAGCTCCCTGCTCGGCGGGGGCGGCGTGGACGGGGCGATCCACCGGGCAGCCGGGCCGGAGCTTTTGGAGGAATGCCGCGCGCTGCATGGGTGCGCGACCGGAGAGGCGAAGATCACAAAAGGATACCGTTTGAAAGCAGGGTATGTGATCCATACGCCCGGTCCGCAGTATTTTGGACGGAAAGAGGAAAAGACGCTTTTGGAAAACTGCTACCGGAATTCCTTGGAGCTGGCGAAAGAGCATAAGATCCACAGCATTGCGTTCCCGGCGATTTCGACAGGGATTTACGGGTATCCGTTTGAAGAGGCCGCCGGGGCGGCAGTGACGGCGGTGCAAGAGTGGCTGGCGGCAAATGCCGATTATGATATGCAGGTGATTTTTATCTTTTTGAGTAAAAAGGAAGCGCAGTTTTATAAAACTCTGCTTGCGCAGCCACAGCGGGAAGGATCATGAGGCGCGGAGGAAAGGAATCAAAAAATGGCGGAAAACAAAGGAAAAAGGCTGGCGGGCTATGTGCCGGATTATGTCGTATTTGACCTGGAAACGACGGGAACAAGCTGGATAAACGATGCGATCATTGAGATCTCTGCAATCCGCATAAACGGAAAGCGCGTAAAAGAAACCTTTTCCACGCTGGTCAATCCGGGACGCGCGATTCCCTGTGGCGCGACAGCCGTAAACGGCATAACCGATGAGATGGTTGCAGATGCGCCGCGCATACAGGAAGCGCTTCCGGAATTTCTGGCGTTTATCGGCAATGAGACGCTCGTGGGGCACAATATCCAGTCCTTTGACCTGAAATTTGTCTATCAGGCGGCGGAGCAGTTTTTGGGGAGGACGGTGCAAAATGATTATATCGACACGCTTTACATGGCGCGCAGGTGCCTGCCGCAGCTTGCGCATCACAGGCTGACGGATCTGGCGGCTTATTTCCGGATCAGCAGCGAAGGCGCGCACCGCGCGCTGAACGACTGCCAGATGAACTGGCAATGTTACGAGAAAATGGGTGAATTACTGGCGGAAGTGAAAATTGAGATATGCCCGAGATGCGGCGGAGAGCTGGTGCAGCGCAAAGGGAGATTCGGCGCGTTCTGGGGCTGCGGGAATTATCCTTCCTGCCGGTTTACAAAAAATATATAAAAGAAAAGGAGAAAGAAACAGGATGGAAAAAATAGCAAGCTTTACAATCGATCACATAAAACTGCAGCCGGGCGTTTATGTTTCGCGGAAAGATGCAGTGGGAGACAGCGTTGTCACGACGTTTGACCTGCGCATGACGTCGCCGAACGAGGAGCCGGTCATGAATACGGCGGAGGTTCATACGATTGAACATCTGGGGGCGACCTATTTAAGGAATGATCCGGCGTATAAGGATAAAACGATTTATTTCGGGCCAATGGGCTGCCGCACAGGATTTTATCTTCTGCTGGCGGGAGATTATG
>CANQJX010000217.1 GCA_947624335.1 uncultured Marvinbryantia sp. | reverse complement strand
GATATCCAGATCGTCGATAAAATCCTGATTGTGCAGCGTTGCCCGCGATACGCTTGTTCCGCACAGGCGTATCGGCGTAAATACCGCCGTCGGCGTAATGCGCCCGGTTCTTCCTACCGAAAGCTCCACGTCCAGCAGCACGCTTTCTTTTTCTTCCGGCGGGTATTTGTAAGCGACCGCCCAGCGCGGAACTTTGGAGGTCGCGCCGACGGCTTCCCTGTCCGCCAGCCGGTTCAGCTTTACAACCGCCCCGTCGATATCGTAGCCAAGCTTTCCGCGCATTTCCCCGATCTGCTGTATCGCGTCCCACACCTCGTCGGCGGTATGGCAGAGCCTGCATTGCTCGATCACGCGGATTCCGTTTCTTTTGAGGTATTCATAGCCTTCCAGATGCGTGGCAAATGTTCTGCCCTGCGCTTCCTGAATGTTGAACACAAACAAAGACAGATCCCTTTCTCTGGTAATGCGGCTGTCAAGCTGGCGCAGAGTACCCGCCGCGCAGTTGCGCGGATTTGCAAAGAGCTTTTTCCCCAGCAGTTCCTGGTTTTCGTTTACTTTTTCAAAAGCCGCGTTGGTCATATAGACTTCGCCGCGGATTTCCAGATACGGAATCGGCTCCTTCAGGCGCGTTTTCACGTCGCGGATCACCCGCGCGTTTTCCGTTACATCCTCTCCCTGCAAAATCCCGTCCCCGCGCGTGATCGCCGTTGTAAGCACGCCGTTTGTATAGCGCAGGGCAAGGGAAAGCCCGTCGATCTTTGTCTCTACCACAAACTGCGGATGGTCAAAACGCGCCTGCATATCCCGCACAAACTCGTCCACTTCCTCACGGGAAAATACGTCCTGCAGGCTCAGCATCGGCACCCGGTGGCGCACCAGCACGCCGGCCTCCCGCTTCGCCGTCCCCCCTACCCGCTGCGTGGGCGAATCGGGCGTGACAAGCTGCGGATATTCCCGCTCCAGCGCCTTTAATTCCTGCATCATCATATCATATTCATAATCGGATATTTCCGGATCGTCCTGATTGTAATAGCGGTCACTGTGATAGTTCAGTTTCCGCCTCAGTTCTTCGATTTTCTGTTTCGCCGTTTCCATGTTTTTCCCCGCTTCTTTCCTGTTCTTCTTTTTCCAGCCTGCGATATAGTTCTTCCCGTTCTTCGGGCGTCACTTCCCGGTACTGTCCCGGCTTTAAATCGCCCAGAAGGATATTCATAATCCGCACCCGCTTAATCGCAAGCGCGCGGTAACCCAGCGCCATGCACATGCGCCGGATCTGGCGGTTCATTCCCTGCGTCAGTATAATGCGGAATTTTCTGCCGCTTATCCGCTCTGTGCGGCAGGCGCGCGTAGTAACGCCCAGTTCGCGCAGATAAACGCCGCGCGCCATCTTTTTTAAAAACCGGTCGTCCAGCGGACGATCCACAAATACTTCGTATTCTTTTTCGTGATAATTAGCCGCACGCATCATGCGATCCTGCAGCGCGCCGTCGTTTGTCAAAAGCAAAAGCCCTTCGGAATCCTTGTCCAGCCGTCCTGCGTAAAAAACCCGTTTGGGATAGCGGACAATATCGTCCACCGTGGTATCGCCCCACGTTTTATCCGTTGTACAGACAACGCCCACCGGTTTGTATAAGGCAAGCAGGACGCGCTCCTCTTCCGGCGTTACCGGACGTCCGTTTACCGTAACGGTCTGCCCTTCGGCCACCTGCTGCCCCACGCCGGCAATCTGTCCGTCCACCCGCACTTCCCCCGCTTCAATCAGACGGTCCGCTTCCCGGCGGGAGCAGACGCCGCAGTCCGCAAGGAATTTATTAAGCCTCATAACTTGTCTCCCTTCCCAAAAGGTGCTACACTAAATAAAAACAACGGAGGTACGGCCATGAAAGAATCCATTTACACAATCCCCCTGATGGATGCCATGAAAGCAAACGACGAGTGTCCTTTCTGCTATATCGAGCGGGACCTGGAACAGCATGCGATCCGCTTCGCGCTCGGCAGCGGCGCTTCCTATATGGAAGACGACGTGCGCGCCCAGACGGACGCCGCCGGTTTCTGCCGCCATCACTATAAAATGATGTTTGACTACGGCAACCGCCTGGGCAGCGCGCTTATTCTGAGTACGCATTTTAAAAAGCTAAACGCCCAGTTAGAAGAACAGATCAGCCGCTTTGAACCGGCAAAGTCTTCTTTTCTAAACCGGATGAAAAAAACCGCGCCCGACACAGACGCGCCCAGAACGTCCATCGGAGCATGGGTGGCGGATCTGGAATCACACTGCTATGTCTGCGACCATATCCATGCCAATTACGGGCGCTACATAGATACCTTTTTTGAACTCTATGTAAACAACGCCGAATTTCGCTCGCTCTTTGAACACGGCAAAGGTTTCTGCCTGCACCATTTTTCTCATCTGGCCGAGGCGGCGGCGAACCGTCTGGATGAAAAACACAAAAAAGCGTTTTATTCCACCCTTTTCGACCGGATGCGCAGCAATATGAAACGCTTAGAGGAAGAAGTTACCTGGTTTACGGAAAAATACGATTACCGCAACAAAGATAAAGACTGGGGCAACTCCCGCGACAGCGTTCAACGCTGTATGCAAAAAGACCGGTTGAGCAGGTTGCAGAGGTTGCAAGGGAACTTGCTCCGATAATTTTT
>CANQJX010000216.1 GCA_947624335.1 uncultured Marvinbryantia sp. | reverse complement strand
TCGCCCTCCTGCGACTCGCCGTCGCCGAGAACGGTGTAGACGCGATAATCCCGATTGGAGAGCTTTGCGGAAAGCGCCATACCGCACGCCGCGGAAATGCCCTGTCCGAGAGAACCGCTGGACATGTCCACACCGGGTATGTACTGCATGCTGGGATGCCCCTGCAGATAAGAACCCAGCTTGCGCAGCGTCTTTAAGTCTTCAACCGGAAAATATCCGCGGTGCGCCAGTGTGGAGTAAAGCCCCGGCGCCGTGTGCCCTTTTGATAAAACAAAGCGGTCGCGGTCCGGTTTTCCGGGATTCTTCGGGTCGATATTCATTTCTTCAAAATAAAGGTAAGTAAATACCTCCGTCGCCGACAAAGATCCGCCCGGATGCCCCGCTTTTGCGCTGTGAATCGCCGTTACGATGCCTTTGCGGATCTCGTTGGCTGTTTTTTGTAACTCTAACTTATTCATAGTTCCCTCCTGTATTATTTTTTGTTATCTTAGAAGCACCTCCCGGTGCAAAAGCGTATCTTATAATTCCGTTCTGCCCTCCAGAGCGCGCAGCAGCGTCACCTGATCGATATATTCCAGGTCGCCGCCCACCGGCACGCCGCTGGCAATCCGGCTTACTTTGATTCCGCTTGGCTTGATCAGTTTGCTGATATACATGGCCGTCGTCTCGCCTTCCAGGCTGGAATTGGTGGCAATGATCACCTCGTCCACTTCTCCCTGCAGCCGCTGCATCAGTTCCTTTAAGCGGATATCGTTCGGCCCGATGCCCAGCATCGGCGAGATTGCTCCGTGAAGGACATGATAAACGCCTTCATATTTTCCTGTTTTTTCATATGCCGCCCGATCCCTGGTATTTTCCACTACCATAATCGTTTTCTGGTCGCGTTTCGGATTGCTGCAGATCGGGCAAAGCTCGCTGTCCGTTAAGGTACAGCACTGCCTGCAGTACCGCACGTTCTTTTTCGCCTCAAGAATCGCGCCGGCAAGATCCCGCACTTCTTCTTCCGGGCGGTTAACGATGTAAAACGCCAGGCGCTGCGCGGATTTCGACCCCACGCCCGGCAGCCGGGAAAGTTCTTCGATCAGGCGGCTGATTTGTCTGCTGTAATATTCCATCAGAACGGAAGCCCTCCGCCCAGGCCCCCAAGCCCTCCTGTCAGGCGCGACATCACGGCGCTGGATTCCTCGTCCACTTTGCGCAGCGCTTCGTTTACCGCCGCAACAATCAGGTCTTCCAGCATTTCGATGTCGTCGGGATCTACCACTTCTTCTTTTAACGTCACTTTGGTGACTTCACGCTTGCCGGAAATGGTTACTTCCACAGCCCCGCCTCCCGCGGACGCCGTAAACTCTTTTTCCTCCAGCGCTTTCTGGTTTTCCTCCATCTGCCGCTGCATTTTCTGCGCCTGTTTCATTAAGTTGTTCATGTTGCCCGGCATTCCTCCGGGAAATCCTCCGCGTTTTGCCATGCGTGATCCTCCTTCTTTGGATATCCTAAAATATTTCGGGCGGCGTATCGTCCACCTCGACATCCATGTGAATCTCCTGACGGATTTTTTCTTCTATGGAAATGTCGTGCAGCAAAACGCCTTCGGATGCAATATCCGCTTTTAAAACCATTTTGACTTCCACTTTTTTCCCGATTTTTTCGGCAATGATCGTTTCCAGCAGTTCTTTTTTCTCCTGGTCGTACAGATATTTTTCACCCAAAAAATCCTGAAAAACAATATATGCGCGCATGTCGTCCTGCGGGTTGTACTGCGGCTTCGCCGCAGCGTTTAAGACGGAACCAAAAACGCCTCCCGCCTCCGCCGCAATGCTTTTCCACATTGCCAAAATCCGCTGCAGATCCTCCGGCGCGGGTTTTTCCGGGGGCGTTTCCACTTCGCCCTTTGGATCCGCCATCGGCGCGTTTTGCACATCCTGCGCTTTTTCCTTTGCCGTTTGGACAACCGCGCCCTGCGCGACCTGTTTTTCCAGATTGCGGATCCGTTCCAGTAACGAAATATCGTCCCGCTCCATCTGCGGCCTGCACAATTTAATCAGCGCCACCTCCAGCGTAATGCGCTTGGCGGATTCGTAGCGCATGCGGTTCGGCAGTTCGGAAAATATACGGATGTAGCGCATCAGCGTTTCTTCGCGCACCAGAGCCGCTTCTTCCTGCAGCAGCTTTAACTGCTCCGCGGATACGTCCAGCACGTCTTCCATATCATCGGAAGATTTTAAAAGGAGCAGATTTCTTAAATACCAGGTAAAGTCTGTTACAAACTGTCCCAGTTCGCGTCCCTGCATCACCAAATCTTCCAGCGCTTCCATCAGTCCGCGGACGTCCTGTTTTAATACTTTGCGTAAAATGTTGCTGAAAACCTCCGCATCCACCGCGCCCAGCACATCCAGCACCTGTTCGTATGTGAGGCGCTGTCCCGGAAAAAAGGAAATGCACTGATCCAGAAGACTCAGGGCGTCGCGCATGGCTCCGTCCGCTTTTCGCGCAATATAGCGGACGGCTTTTTCTTCCGCCTGCACATGTTCTGCGGCAAGCAGCTCCCACAGGCGCTCCGCCATCGTGGCCACCGAAATTCTCTTAAAATCGTAGCGCTGGCAGCGGGACAGGATCGTGACGGGCAGCTTGTTCGCCTCCGTGGTGGCTAAAATAAAGATCACATAGGAAGGCGGTTCTTCCAGCGTTTTCAGCAGCGCGTTAAACGCGCCGATGGAAAGCATATGCCCCTCGTCGATGATATAACCCT
>CANQJX010000215.1 GCA_947624335.1 uncultured Marvinbryantia sp. | reverse complement strand
AAAAGACTATCCCAAAGTGACAAAAGAGGCCATAGAAGAAATGGTGCGCCAACAGGGGAAACCGGAGTTTGTACATAAAATAACAGGAAAAAAATTAGGCGCAGCGGAGTATAATGAGATAGAAAATCCGGAAGATATTATTATGTGTAAGGGAACTATTGTAAGACATCTTTTACTGCCCCAGGGTTTAGAAGATGGCAGGCGGATTATAAAATATCTTCTAAACACATATAGAAATCAAATATATATCAGTGTGATGAATCAGTACACGCCTGTAGGGACATTCCCTGATATGCCGGAATTAAATGCACCAGTGAAAAACCGGACATATGAAGCACTCCTTAATTTTGCAATAGAAAACGGTATGGAAAACGGATTTTTTCAGGAAAAAGGTACGGCAAAAGAAAGTTTTATTCCATTCTTTGGGCTTTAAGGCTCCAGAAAATGCAAAAAATCCTATACGGGACAATATGTAAAAAAATATCTGTAAATGCGAAACAGGCTGTGCAATGCACAGCCTGTTTCGGGAAAGAGAAAAAATTAAATATTTTGAGGGAGTACTTCGCAGCGTGTGGGAGCTGCGAAGCGTGAGTTATGAAATATATTAGCTCTTTGCTAATACAATGACAGTATAAGCAACAAATGTGTTTAAAATATGTTTTTCATCTAAAGAAATTATGAAATTCATAAAAAGCTCTTTAAAATTTTCAGAGGGTGTTTTATACTTATCCCATACGAAAAGATACGGATAAATAGGACTGCGGCGAATAAAGGGGGACAAAGCATGAGCGTTTCAGATATCGGGATAGATCTGGGAACCGCAAGCATATTAATTTATGTAAGGGGAAAAGGAATTGTTTTAAAGGAGCCGTCCGTCGTGGCTTTCGACCGGGACGCAAACAAAATCAAAGCGATTGGGGAAGAAGCCCGTATGATGCTGAACCGCAGCACGGGGAATATCGTGGCGATCCGTCCGCTGAAAAACGGGATCATTTCCGACTATGCGGTAACGGAGCAGATGCTTAAATATTTTATACAGAAAGCGAGCGGGAAATTATCGTTTAAAAAACCGCGTATTGCCATTAACCTGCCGGGCATGGTTACCGAGGTGGAGCGCAAAGCTATTGAAGACGCCGCTTATCAGGCCGGGGCAAGAGAAGTAACGCTGGTGCCGGAGGCAATCGCGGCGGCAATCGGCGCAAACATTGATATTTCCAGGCCGTGCGGGAAAATGATCGTAGACATCGGCGCGGGGGTCTGCAACGTGGCGATTCTTTCCATGGACGGAGTCGTAGTCGATACCGCTGTGAAGACGGCGGGCGACGAGTTTGACAATGCGATCATCCATTATGCCCGTTCCGCCCACAACCTGATTATCGGGGAACGCACGGCGGAAGACATTAAAATTCATATCGGAACGGTGATCAGGCGGGCGCAGCAAAAGCTGATGGAAGTAAAAGGCCGCGACCTGACGACCGGACTGCCCAAGACGGTGCGCATCGGCTCGGAGGAAATCCGGGAAGCGCTTAAAGATCCGGTTGCGCAGATATTGGAAGCGGTACACAGCGTACTGGAGAAAACCCCGCCCGAACTGGCGGCGGACATTATGGAACGGGGGATTGTGCTGACAGGCGGCGCTTCGCTTTTGGACGGCATGGAAGAACTGATCGAAGAAAAAACGGGGATCAATACCGTGACGGCGGAAAATCCGATTGCAGCGGTCGCGGTCGGGGTGGGCCGCTATCTGGAAGTGACGGCGGCGGATGCGCGCCAGCTCTTACAAAGGACATAATAGATGGAAAAAATTTCAGGATATGTGGATCATATCATCTACCGAAACGAAGATAACGGGTATACCGTTATGACGCTTTCCTGCGGCGGGGAGGAACAGACCTGCGTGGGAACCCTGCAGTATATCAGCGAGGGGGAAATGCTGGAAGCGGAGGGCACTTTTACCGAGCATGCCACTTACGGCAGACAGTTTCAGATTTCCGCCTATACGTTTAAGGCGCCGGAGGATGAACTGGCGATGGAACGTTATCTTGGTTCAGGCGCCATTAAGGGAGTCGGAATCGCTTTAGCGGCGCGGATTGTGCGCCGCTTTCAAAAAGACACGTTCCGCATCATCGAAGAAGAACCGGAACGGCTGGCGGAGATCAAGGGGATCAGCGAGCGCAAGGCGCAGGAGATTTCCGAACAGATGGAAGAAAAACGCGATCTGCGCAGGGCAATGCTTTTTTTGCAGCAGTATGGCATCTCCACTTCGCTTGCAATCAAAATTTATAATACCTACGGCGCTGCACTTTATCAGATTGTGCGGGAAAATCCATACAAACTGGCGGATGATATCGGCGGCGTCGGTTTCCGCATTGCGGATGAGATCGCGTCCCGCGTGGGAATTTTAGTGGATTCCGATTTCCGCGTCCGCAGCGGCATTCTTTATGTGCTGGCGCAGTCGGTTTCCGAGGGACATATATATCTGCCGCAGGAAGAACTTCTCCTGCGCGCATCCGAACTACTGGGCGTTTCCGCCGAAACCGTGGAAGCGCGTCTGCCGGATCTGGCGATTGACCGGAAAATTATCATCAAAGATTTTGGCGTTTACAGCGCTTCCAATTATTATCTGGAACTGAATACCGCCAAAATGCTGCACGACCTTAATCTGTCGGCGGATCTTCCGGACGCGGATATCGAAGAACGCCTTCAAAAGATTGAAAGCGAGACCGGAATCTGTCTGGAAACGCTGCAAAAAAAGGCGGTTGCC
>CANQJX010000214.1 GCA_947624335.1 uncultured Marvinbryantia sp. | reverse complement strand
TCAGCTGGCTAGAGCACACGGTTCATACCCGTGGTGTCGAGAGTTCAAGTCTCCCTTCCGCTACTGGGAAACAGCCGGAAATGCTTTCAATAAGCGTTTTCGGCTTCTTCTTTTCTCCTATTGATTTTTTGGAGGACAATGATATAATAAGTGTTAATGGAAGCATAGCTCAGCCGGGATGAGCGTTCGCCTCACACGCGAAAGGTCAGGAGTTCGAGCCTCCTTGCTTCCATTTTTTATTGCAAAAACGGAAGGATTCAAACTATCTGCTTGGCGGAAGCGCGCGCACGGGGCAATTGCTGTCGCAGCAATAAAAATTATCTTGGAACACCCGCTATTTTGACAAATTTTTCTCCGGATTTTATGTATACTGGAATATAAAAGCGTGCATGGGAGGAAAGAAGATGGGGGAGTGGGACAAGGCATCCGAAAAGGGACGGGCTCTGCGCTGCGCAGAGTCTTTTCGGCATTTGGCAGATACGTTTGCGCATCTTCCGGCTAAAAAAGAGGAGCTGGACCGGGAAGATGTGGAGGAAATTTATGCTTCGGTTCGGAACGAGGTGTGCGACCACTGCGGGAAATATGCGAATTGCTGGGAATGGGAGCCGGAAACGACCGCGCGCCTGACCTACGATCTTCTGACGGCGGTTGCGCAGGGGACAGAGATGTCCTGCGGCATGGATCCGGTGCTGGCAAAGGAACGGTTCTTCCATCGCTGCATCAGAGGGCGTACCTTTCTGGAGGAGCTGAAAAACAGCTTTTGCAGGGCAAGGATCGATTTGATGTGGAACAACCGTATGCTGGAGAACCGTGCGGCGGTGGCGGAGCAGCTGCAGGAGACGGCGCAGATCATACAGGAGATTGCCTGCACGGTTTTTGATACGGAGGAAGCGGACAGCGGACTGGAACGCCGCCTTAAAAACAGGCTGAAGCTGCAGAACGTGCGCGTGCGGGAACTGCGCGTGGCGCAAAACGGCGGCTATCCCCGCGTGATTCTGACAGCGAACGCCTTGCACGGGCATTGCGTGCCGGTAAAGGCGATTGCGGACGCGCTTTCCAAAGCCTGCGGCTGCGCGTTTGTGGCGGAGCGGGACAGCCGGCTTACGGTGGGGCGCGAGCAGAGCGTTCTTCATTTTGTGGAGGACACGCGCTATTTTATGCTGACCGGGGACGCCCATGCAACCTGCGCGGGGCAGGCGGCGTCCGGAGATAATTTTTCGGTGCTGACCGGCAGCCACGGACAGGTGATTTTCAGCCTGTGCGACGGCATGGGAAGCGGACCGGCGGCGGACCATGAAAGCCAGACCGTCATAGAACTGCTGGAACAATTTTTAGAAGCGGGATTTTCGGCGGAGACGGCGGTACGCATGATTAATTCTTCCATGGTGTTAAAAAGAGGGATGGAAAGCTTTTCCACGCTGGATATCTGCGGCGTAAATCTGTACAGCGGGACCTGCGAGTTTTTAAAGATTGGCGCGGCGACTACTTTTATACGGCGCGCGGGCTGGGTGGAGGCGGTGACGTCCCACAGCCTTCCTATCGGAATGTTCCGGGAAGCAGATTACGAACGCTCCCGCAAACGGCTGGAACACGGCGACCTGATCGTAATGGTATCGGACGGCGTACTGGACGCGCTGCCGCAGGAGAAGGGGGAGGAACTGATGAAATATCTGATCCTTCAGACCGATACGGATAATCCGGCGGAATTTGCCCATCTTTTAATGGAGCAGATTCTTTCCTTTGAAAATCAGGAACCCAGAGACGATATGACGATTCTGGCCGGCGGAATTTGGAAAAAATAGAGGAATGGACATGCAGAAGGTATTTCGCTATATGGAACAATACGACATGATTCACGCCGGCGATCACATCATCGTGGGCGTATCGGGAGGCGCGGATTCTCTGTGCCTGCTTTTTGTGTTGCGGGATTATTGCCGCATCCGGCCGTTTACCATGTCGGTCGTTCATGTGGAACACGGGATCCGCGGCGAGGAGAGCCTTGCGGACGCCCGCTTTGTGAAAGACCTGTGCGATTCTCTGGGAATCGCCTGCCGCTGCGTTTCCTGTCCGGTGCCTGCGCTTGCGAAAAAGAAGAAAATTTCTCTGGAAGAGGCCGGCCGGGAAGCGCGCTATGAAATATTGGAACGTGTGCGCAGAGAAACCGGGGCGGACAAGATTGCCGTCGCGCATCATCGCGAGGATCAGGCGGAGACGATGCTGTTCCAGATGGTGCGCGGGAGCGGGCTGGACGGCGCCTGCGGCATGCCGCCGGTAAGAGGGCGCATTATCCGTCCGCTGCTGGGATGCAGCCGCGCGTGGATTGAGGACTATCTGACGCGCCATGGAATCGCCTGGCGGCAGGACGCGACAAACCGGCAGACCGATTATAGAAGGAACTGCCTGCGCCATCAGGTGCTGCCGCTTTTACGGGAAAAGATAAACAGCGCGGCGGACGGGCATCTTTTTGCGCTTGCCGGGGAACTGCAGATGGTGCGCGCCTATATGACGGAGCAGGCAAAACGGATTGCAGACGAGATTGCGGTCTGCAGCGGGCGGGGCGCGCAGATTAAGATTCCCCTTTTGCTTGAACAGGACGAAATCCTGCGCCGATACAGTCTCCGGGAGATTCTGCGGCGCGCTGGCTGTCCGTTAAAAAATGTCGGACGGGGACACGTTGAAGCGGTTCTTTCTTTGTGTACCCGCCAGTCCGGGCGAAGCGTCACGCTGCCGGACGGGTGGCGCGCGCAGCGCCGGTTCGATTGCATTGTACTGCGGCGCGGCGAAAAGGAGAAGCCGGGCGGAGGATTTTTACAGGCGGT
>CANQJX010000213.1 GCA_947624335.1 uncultured Marvinbryantia sp. | reverse complement strand
CACGATTTTTTCGTCCTGCTCCCGGTTCATTCTCCGCAAAAGCAGCTTCATCCCCTGATGCGCCATCGCGGCCATGTCTACGGCATAGGTTGTGAGTTTCCCCTGCATCGATCCTTTTACAAGGAAATCGTCATATCCTACTAAGGAGACGTCCTCCGGCACGCGCCATCCTGCCTGCGCCAACATTTCCGCCGCCAACTGCGCCGTCAGATCGCAGTTGCAGACAAACGCGGTCGGAAGGTCGGCCGGGAGCCGCAGCTCCATTTTCCCCGTCCGAAGATCGCGGTCCGGCAAAACCCATTCCCGGTTTTCTTTGATCCCATGCTCCAGCAGCGCTTTGCAAAACCCCTGATAGCGGTCCATGATGCTGCCCGTCGCGCGGTAATCGCCGATAAAACCGATTCTGGTATGTCCAAGCGAAATCAGATAATTTGTCATCTGATACATGCCGTAAAACCCGTTGGAAATGACCGCGTCGCACGGAATCTCGTCATCGTCAAAATCAAGCAAAACAACCGGACAGGCGACCGACTGGTAAAGTTTCTGCAAATATCCTCTGCTTAAAATGCCAAGGACAATCAGCCCGTCCAATTCTTCGTCGCGCGTATGCAGCGGCATTTCGCCGCGTTCTTCTTTTTCCCCGGTCAAAGCCTCCAGCATAACGAAGCATCCCTGCCGGGACGCTTCCTCCACGACGTGCTGATAAAGCTCCCAGTAAAAGGACGTGTATTTTTCCAGATATTTTTCCGGCACCACTACGCCGATTCTGGTTCCGATACGATACAGCCTGCTTTTTGACACCGCGCTTTTTTCGCGCCGCACTTTGCGCCGATATCCCATTTGCTGCGCCGTTTTCTCAATCTCCAGGCGCAGCTGGTCTCCCACGCCGCTGCGTCCCGCCAGCGCGTTCGCGCAATATCTTTTAAGGTAACCTCTCTGTCCATATATTCCCTCTTTGGCTGTTAAAAACTATTGCCGTAAATCAGCTTTCCGGAAACAATGCGCACCCCCGGGATCACATGCGTCTGCCCGATCTTCCCCAGCAGTGTGTTTACGCTGATCTTTGCCATCGCCTCAATGTCCACGTCGCATGTGCTTAATTCCACGCCGGGAATCTTTTCCGACAGAAAATTATCAAAGCCGGATACGCCGATGTCTTCCGGAACACGGTAGCCCGCCCGGCGAAGCTTTTCGATCAGGACCGCCGCCGTGGTATCGCAGTTGCAGACAAAAGCGTCCGGCATTTCTTCGGGCAGTTTCAGCGAAACGTCAAAATCATACGGCACCCGGTCCGGAATGACCCACTGCGGCTTTATTTCGATTTCCTGCTCCATCAGCGCCTTCCGGTATCCAAAATAACGGTCGCGGATGCTGGAGGTCGCGTCGATTGTCCCGACAAACGCAATCCTGCGATAGCCCGAAGCAAGCATTTTCCTTGTCAGGCGGCAAACCCCCGTATAACCGTCGCTGATGATAAAATCCGCGTCCTCGATCGGCTCATAATAGTCCACGAAAATAATCGGGACCCGGCTTGCTTCTTTGAGAATCCGCGTATAGGGATGGCGCAGTTCCCCCAGCACCAGAATCCCGTCTATCTGCTCGTGCGCGGTCAGTTCCGGAAGCTTTTGTTCCTTTTCTATCTCCGCGTCCAGAATCTCCAGAAAAGTTACGCATCCCTTTTGTGTCGCCGCTTTTACAATTTCCTGATAAACCGCCATGTAAAACGACGGGGTGGTGCGCAGATACCTTCGGGCGATCAAAACGCCGATCTTCGCCGCGATCCCGCTTTGCTGCGCCTGCTGCGCAGGAAGCTGATACCCCATCTCCTCTGCCACCTCAAAAATACGCTGGCGCAGTTCGTCGCTGACGCCCTTTTTCCCGCTCAACGCATTGGAGACGCTGACTACGCTGATATTCAGTTCTCTGGCGATGTCCGTCTGTTTTACCGCCTTTGCCTTCTCCGCCATACATCTCCTCCCCGCGCAGGCAAAACGCCTCTATTTCCCGCCGGATTCTAAAAACTTCAGATTCTTCTCGATCAGCCCGCAGCGCTGCTTGACGCAGTCTGCGGAACGCAGGGGATCTTCCGGCGTGGAAAATACAAAGTCGCTCAGGCGCTCCACCGTTGTTGTCGCCACATGCATTCTGGTATCCGAAGACGCATAGTAAAGATAAACGTCTCCGTTTTCTTTTGCAATCGCGCCATTGGTAAAGACTACGTTGGATACGTCGCCCACGCGCTCCCAGCCGTGCGGCGCCAGAAGCACGCCCGACGGCTCCGCGATCACGCGCGACGGATCGTCCAGCGCCGTTGCGAACGCATACAGCACATAGCGCAGACCGGCGGCTGTGTTGCGCACCCCGTGCGCAATATGGATCCATCCCTTTTTTGTCTTGATCGGCACGGCGCCCGCGCCGTTTTTCGCTTCGGTGAGCGTATGATATTTACGCCGGCTGGTGATCGTCTCTTCCTCGATCACGGCATGCTCGATGTCGCTGCACAGCCCAAAACCGATGCCTCCGCCGCTTCCGGTGTCAATAAAATCATCCATCGGGCGCGTGTAAAACGCATATTTCCCGTTTACAAACTCCGGGTGCAGCACGACGTTTCTCTGCTGCGGCGAACGCAGCGTCTTTAAGTTGTCCAGACGCTCCCATGTTTTTAAATCTTTTGTGCGCACAATGCCCGCTTCCGCCACCGCAGCCGAAAGATCGTCCACAGACGCGTCTTTTCGCTCGGAGCAGAATACGCCGTAAATCCAGCCGTCCTCATGTCTGGTCAGGCGCATGTCATATACGTTCGTCTCTTCCGGGCAGGTATCCG
>CANQJX010000212.1 GCA_947624335.1 uncultured Marvinbryantia sp. | reverse complement strand
ATATTCCTCCAGACTTTTTTGCTTTAGGGAAGTAAGCCCCAGAAGCGGCTTCAGCGGGCGCGCCATGCGGTACAGATCGCTGCTTGCAAGGGAAGAAAGCGTACCTTCCAGCGCGTAGAGGCGGCATTTGGAAAGCAGATAGGGAAGGTCAAAATGATCTCCGTTAAAATGGATCAGCTGGCGGAAGCCGGAAGCAAACAGCAAAAAAGCGTGGATCACCGCCGCTTCTTCGGACGGATTTTCCGCAAACCACTGCGTGATCACCCAGCCGGAAGCCCCAAAGCTGGCGGTTCCGATCAGATAGAGCGAAGAAGACTGCGGGGACAGGCCGGTCGTTTCAATATCAAAAAAGAGAAGACCGCTTTTTTCGCAGTCCCCGAAAACGGTTTGGCTGATATCCAGTTTAACGGGATAGGTTCTTGTAATCATCGCGCGCTCCTTTGTCTGCAGTATAACTCATTTTGTCGGATTTTGCAAAAAGAATGCGAAAAAATCAGTCTTGCCAAAGCTGGAATTGTATGGTAATATAATCACACATTAAGGGGCGGAGTATTCTTAAAAGGGATACTCCGTTGTTTTTTATGGATAAAAAAGAGTTGGGAGGCGGTGTTATGCGGATACAGTGTAAAAGAATCATGATTTTGCTGCTGATCTGCCTGATTCCCGGCATGGCGGCGGGAGCGTCCGACGCAGAGTACATCGACGCGGATTACAGCGCGGCCATGCTTACGGTGATGGGCGAGGGACAGAAACCGCGGGAAGAACTGCTGACGGAGCTGGGCGAACAAAACGTGCAGGAAGTAGCGATAGAAAAACAGCCGTATACAACCGATGTGCTGGCGGTGCGGAGACTGCCGGGGACGCAGTATGAAGAAATAGGGAAACTGGCGCAGTATGCCAGAGTCCATGTGATCGGGGTGTGCAGCAACGGCTGGAGCCATGTTCAGATGGAAGACGGCACCGATGGATTTGTAAGCAATGAATATCTTTCGGATCTGGTTCCGCCAGGAGCGGAAGATATCGGGGAATCTCTGGGGCTGTTTACCGTAACGTATTATTGTTCCTGCGAGATCTGCTGCGGCTGGTGGGCCGGCGGACCGACGGCGAGCGGGGCTTACCCGACGGCGGACTGGACAATCGCGGCGGACCCGGATATTTTGCCGCTCGGAACCAGGGTCTATATCAACGGCCACGAGTACTGCGTGGAAGATACCGGAAGCGGCGTTCACGGAAACCATATCGATATTTATGTGGCGGATCATAATCTTGCCGTCGATAACGGAGTGGGAATGACAGAAGTATTTGCAAGCAAAAAAGGCTAGACTATTTTGTCATTTTATGAGAGAATAAAAAAAGGTACATAGTTTGGCGTACTTAAACGACATTTATTACTGAAAGGAGTCTTACAATGATTTATTCACGCGAAGTAGAAGAAATGTGTCCAGTTGCACAGGGCGTTCATCATGGCGCAGCTCCGATTCCGGAGGAAGCAAAATGGGTACAGGCAAAAGAAGTAAAGGATATTTCCGGCTTTACACATGGCGTGGGCTGGTGCGCGCCGCAGCAGGGCGCCTGCAAGCTGAGCCTGAATGTAAAAGAAGGCGTTATTCAGGAGGCGCTTGTGGAGACGATCGGATGTTCCGGCATGACGCATTCCGCAGCCATGGCGGCGGAGATCCTTCCGGGTCTTACCGTGATGGAAGCATTAAATACAGATCTTGTGTGCGACGCGATTAATACCGCGATGAGAGAACTGTTCCTGCAGATCGTGTACGGACGTTCGCAGTCCGCGTTCTCTGAGGACGGCCTTGCGGTCGGCGCAGGCCTGGAGGATCTTGGAAAAGGGCTTCGCTCGCAGGTTGGCACCATGTACGGCACGTTAAAGAAAGGCCCGCGCTATCTGGAAATGGCGGAGGGCTATGTAACCGGTATCGCGCTGGACGCGGACAACGAAATCATTGGCTACCAGTTTGTAAGTCTCGGCAAGATGACAGATTTTATCAAAAAGGGCGACGATCCCAATACCGCATGGGAAAAGGCAAAAGGCCAGTACGGCCGTGTGGCGGACGCTGTTAAAATCATCGATCCCAGAAAAGAATAAAGAAGGAGGTAGTGGGAAATGGCATTATTTGAATCGTATGAAAGACGAATTGACAAGATCAATTCTGTTTTAAATAGCTATGGAATTGCTTCGATTGAAGAGGCGGAAAAAATAACCAAGGATGCCGGACTGGACGTTTACAATCAGATTAAGGGCATTCAGCCGATCTGCTTTGAAAACGCGTGCTGGGCATACATCGTAGGCGCGGCGATCGCAATTAAGAAAGGCTGCAGAAGAGCGGCGGACGCGGCGGCGGCCATCGGCGAGGGCCTTCAGGCGTTCTGTATTCCGGGTTCTGTTGCAGACACCCGCAAGGTAGGGCTTGGGCACGGCAATCTGGGCAAGATGCTTCTGGAAGAAGAGACAGAGTGCTTCGCATTCCTTGCCGGACATGAATCTTTCGCGGCTGCGGAAGGCGCGATCGGTATTGCGGAGAAGGCAAACAAGGTTCGTAAGAAACCGCTGCGCGTGATCTTGAACGGTCTTGGAAAAGACGCCGCGCAGATTATTTCCAGAATCAACGGGTTTACTTTTGTCGAGACGGAGTATGATCCGTATACCAACGAAGTAAAGGAAATTTCCCGCAAGTCTTATTCCGACGGGCTGCGTTCCAAAGTAAACTGCTACGGCGCAAACAGCGTTCCGGAAGGCGTTGCGATTATGTGGAAAGAGGGCGTGGACGTATCCATCACCGGCAACTCCACAAACCCGACGCGTTTCCAGCATCCGGTTGCAGGTACATACAAGAAAGA
>CANQJX010000211.1 GCA_947624335.1 uncultured Marvinbryantia sp. | reverse complement strand
TTAGGACATAATTATTAAGTTCACTACACCATTTGCCCGTAAATTTGCGTAGATTTATGAAGATTTACATGAAATCAGGGCAAAAACCAAAATCAGAGTAAAACGCCAAATCCCTTGAAAAATCAAGGTTTACAGGCTTATGAAGGGATATAATAACTATGATAAAAATACTTTTCGTCTGCCACGGCAACATCTGCCGTTCCCCTATGGCGGAGTTTGTCCTGCGCGACATGGTAGATAAGCGCGGGCTTGGGGATCAGTTTTATATCGCGTCTGCGGCGACCAGCACCGAGGAGATCGGAAATCCGGTGCATCGTGGCACGCGCGCCAAATTAAGGGAGGCCGGCATTTCGGCGCAGGGCAAAACGGCGCGGCAGATGACGCGCCGCGATTACGACAAATTCGATTACATCCTGGGGATGGACCATTGGAATCTAAACAACATGAAGCGCATCTGCGGCGGCGATCCCGAAGGAAAGATCGGACTGCTGCTCGATTACAGCGCGCATCCGCGCGACATCGCCGATCCCTGGTATACCGGAAATTTCGACGTTACCTACGACGACATTACCGAGGGATGCGAGGCGCTGCTTTTGCACATACTAAAGAACGGAGAAGCAAAGGAATGGAAAAAATACTGACGATCGGGATTGCCGGAGGCTCCGGAAGCGGAAAGACAACGCTTACCAGCCAAATTGCGGCGCAGTTTGCGCAGAGCGTAACGATTATAAAGCACGACGATTATTACAAACCGCATGACGATATGACGTATGAGGAACGCTGCCGCTTAAATTACGACCATCCCAATGCGTTTGATACGGAACGAATGATCGAGGATCTGAAAAAATTAAAGCGGGGCGAGCCGGTGGAATGCCCGGTTTATGATTACACCGTACACAATCGCAGCCGCGATACCGTAACCGTCTATCCGGGCCGCGTAATTATCGTAGAAGGGATTCTGATTTTTGAGAACAAACAATTGTGCGATTTGATGGACATGCGTATTTTTGTTGATACCGACGCGGATATCCGTATTATCCGACGCATCCGAAGGGACGTTACCGAGCGGGCGCGCAGCCTGGACTCCGTAATCAGCCAGTATCTTAATACGGTTAAGCCGATGCACGAACAGTTTGTGGAGCCAAGCAAAAAGAACGCCAACATCATTGTGCCGGAGGGCGGTTATAATCAAGTGGCGATGGAGATGATCCGCAGCCATATCGACAGTTATCTGCGCAGCAATTAACCCTTTTCAACTTCCGGATATTGTGCTATACTGCACTTAGATATTTGTTGCGATAAGATAAGGAAGGGATTTGCTATGGAGTTTAATCTGGTTGTATTTTTTATCGCGGTCGGAGTGGTGGTCATCGCTGCGGTGATCGCGGCAGTTGTGTCAGCCGTTTCGGCAGTCGCAGCTTTTATGCAGAAAAAAGGAGACGACGAAGAATAAAAATGGGGCAGCACCCATTTTTATTTATGCGCACGGAGAGCGGGTATGAAAGATCAGAAAATACAGGTTGCACTTCTCGGGCTTGGCACAGTCGGCGCCGGCGTATATAAGGTGCTGGAAAGCCAGAAAAAAGAGATGCTTCCAAAGCTTGGAACGGAAGTGGAATTAAAGAAAATTCTGGTGCGGAATCTGCAAAAAGCGGCGGCGAAAGTAAACGATCCGTCGGTTCTTACGGACGACTGGCAGGAGATTATAACAGACGGTGAGATTGATATTGTCATCGAGGTAATGGGCGGCATGGAGCCGGCGCGCACTTACATTCTGGAGGCGCTTAACGCCGGCAAAAATGTAATTACGGCGAACAAGGATCTGATTGCCGTGGACGGAAAGTCGTTAATGGACGCAGCCAAAAGCGCGGGCAAAGATTTCTTCTTTGAGGCGTCGGTTGCAGGAGGCATCCCCATTATCCGCCCGCTGAAGCAGAGCCTGGAGGCAAACCACATCTCGGAAATTGTGGGGATTGTAAACGGGACGACCAATTTTATTCTCACGAAAATGACGGAGGAGAACATGGAATTTGCCGACGCCCTGAAGCTGGCGCAGGATCTGGGTTATGCGGAGGCGGATCCCACAGCGGATGTAGAGGGACTGGACGCGGCGCGAAAACTTGCGATCCTTGCCTCGATAGCCTTTCATTCCAGAGTTTCCTTTGAGGACGTATATGCGGAGGGAATCTCGCGGATCACGTCGCGCGATATCCAATATGCCGACGAGATGGGCTGCCGCATTAAGCTGCTGGCGGTGGCGCGCAATACCGAGGACGGTATTGAGGTAAACGTGCACCCCATGCTGATCAACAGGCGGCATCCGCTGGCGTCGGTCAACGATTCTTTTAACGCCGTATTTGTAAAGGGCGACGCCGTGGGCGAGACGATGTTTTACGGGCGCGGCGCGGGCGAACTGCCTACGGCAAGCGCAATCGTGGGCGATTTGTTCGATACGGTAAAAAATATCCGCTATCAGTGTACCGGGCATGTAAACTGTACCTGTTATAAAACGCTGCCGATCAAAAAGGCGGGAGACAAGGTCAGCCGCTACTATATCCGTCTGCAGGTGGAAGACCGCCTTGGCGTGCTGGCGGCGGTGGCGAGCGTGCTGGGCAATAACAACGTCAGTATCGAACAGTGTATTCAGAAGCACAAGGCGGGCGACCTTGCGGAAATTGTAGTGATTACGGAAACGGTCCTGGAGCGCAACTTTAACGACTCTTTGCAGATTTTAAAAACGATGTCGATGATCAAAGAGGTATCGGCGGTCACTCGCGTATACTAATTGGGAAATCAAAGATAAAGGAGAACGACAATGAAAAAGAAACCTACAGTGTTAATGATTCTGGACGGCTATG
>CANQJX010000210.1 GCA_947624335.1 uncultured Marvinbryantia sp. | reverse complement strand
AGCCAGTCCTCCAGTTTCGGCACGCCCTCTTCGCCCATCCGAAAAAGCGTGACGCCGCTGCCCTTTATCTGCTCTTCCGCCTGTAAAAAATACCGCCCGTCTGTCCAGAGCCCCGCCTCACCCTGCAAAAACACCGCATTTCCCGCCGAACCGGTAAATCCTGTGATATATTCCCTGCATTTAAAATAATCCCCGACATACTCCGAGCCATGAAAATCTTCGCTCAATACGAGATATGCGTCTATATTTTCTTCACTCATACGCCGCCGGAGCCGCTGGATCCTGATTTTTATCGTTTCCATCTTTTTACTCTTTTCTTTCTTTATTTGAATCAAATAAAGGCGCCCTCTTTTGCGCCCGCGGCCAAAAATGCCGTACATCCTCCGACATACGGCATTCGCCCGTCCATTACAAAAGCAGGCCTTCCGACCAGACCTTCAAAGCTTCCAGATCCTGCGTCCCGCCGATTCGTTTCCCTTCTTTAAATACTGCGCCCGGCGCGGACGGTCTGAGCATTTCTACCGTATCCCCCATGTCGCTCCCGCCGGACGTTGCAAACGGCACGATCGTCTTTCCGCTGAAATCATATGTTTCAAGAAACGTGTTGATAATGCGCGGCGCAAATTTCCACCAGATCGGAAATCCAAGGTATATTGTATCATATTTTGCGATGTCAACCGGTTCGCCGCCCAGTTCCGGCCTCGCCGCCGGATCGGCCATTTCAAGCGTACTCCGGCTGTTCTTATCCTGCCAGTCCAGATCCTTTGGCGTGTACTTTACCGCAGGCGTGATCTCATACAGATCCGCAGCGATCGCCGCAACCAGCTCTTTTGCAATTTCCGCCGTTATCCCGCTCGCCGAAAAATAAGCCACTAAAATGTTCCCCATATGCGTTCCCTCCATTTTCTTTTATGCAGCCATCCGGAATATCCCAATGACATTCCGACGCCATATGTTTACTATATCCGAAACAGGCAAAAAGTCAATATAATTTCCGTAAAATGCCAGCTATAAATACCTTATTCCGCGTATTGTGTTTCCTCATATTTCCTGATCCCTTCCTGCAGGCGCGAAAGCCCATCCTCCAGCGTTATACGCGGACAGGCAACGTTCATGCGAATAAACGGTTCCCCGCAGCGGCCATACTGTCTCCCGCTCGAAACGATCAGTCCCGTCTTATCGCGGATAAACGAAACCGCCTCATCAACAGTCCCGATCAGCTGACTGCAGTCGATCCACATAAGATACGTGGCCTGGGATGGAATGACGCGCAGCTTTGGTATATTTTTTTGAATAAAATCCATCGCAGCGCTTTTATTCCGGAATACATAATCCCGCAGTTCGTCAAGCCATGCCGCGCCTTTGGTAAACGCGGCGATCGCCGCTTCCGCGGCAAAAGCGTTCGGTTCCGCCACTTCGTCCGTATTCAGCCCGCGCCAGACTTTATGGCGCAGTACCGGATCCGCCGCCACGACAGCCGCCGTCTGTAACCCGGCCAGATTAAAAGCCTTTGTCGGCGCAATGCACGTAATGCTGTTTTCCCGGCAGGTTTCCGATACGCTGGCAAATGGAAGGTATTCCGTCCCTGGCGCTGTCAGGTCGCAATGAATCTCATCTGACAGGACCACGACATGATGTTTCCTGCAAAGATCGCCGATCTGCGCAAGGGTTTCTCGATCCCAGATCTTTCCGATGGGGTTGTGCGGATTGCACAGGATCATCAGCGCGGTCTGCGGGTCGGACAGTTTCTTTTCCAGATCTTCAAAATCAATTTCATATTCGCCGTCTTTGTATTTCAGCTCGCTCTCCAAAACCTGCCTTCCATTATTGAGAATGGAATTAAAAAAAATATTGTAAACAGGCGTCTGTATCAAGACTTTCTCGGCCGGCGAAGTCAGTTTCCGGACAATGCTGGAAATGGCCGGCACCACGCCTGTGCAAAAGATCAGCCAATCCTGCTCTATATCAAAATGATGCCGGTTTTTCCACCAGGCTTTATAAGCGTCATACCACGCCTTTGGAACAACCGAATATCCAAATACGCCATGTTCCGCCCTTTCTTTTATCGCAGACCGGATTTCCGGCGCCGTCGGAAAATCCATATCCGCCACCCACATCGGGAGTTCACCGTCTGAAATATCCCATTTTAAGGAATGTGTATTTCTGCGGTCCGTAACCTGATCAAAATCATATTTCATATCCATCACCTTCTATTTCTTTCTACACACCGGAGCAGGCCGCTGGTTTTCCTGCCTGCATACGACTTTTGTTTTCGACGGGTCCACTCTGTCGCTTTCAATCGTAAGCTCCCTGATAAAATCCGCAGTGATCGTGCCGCCTGACGGATTCAGCACACTGTCAACCGTTCCGGTGATATCCGCCTCCACAGTGGAATATTCAAATGCCAGCGTCGTGTTCAAGAGCTTGCAGTTTTTCATGACGAGATTGTCAATGTAGCACATGCCCTGCAGACTCTCTATCGTGCAGTTGATGAGCGTCAGGTTTCTCGCATTCCAGCCCAGATATTCCCCCGAAATGAAAGAATCACAGACCGTTACCGCTTCGCTGTTCCAGAAAGCGTCTTTGGAAAGCAGGCGGGAGTCATGTATTTCCACATTTTTTGCCCCGTCAAAAGAATAATTTCCATACAATGTAAGATTGGAAACTTTCAGATCACTGCTGTTCATGGCAAAATAGTCTCCCTTTGCCGTAACCTGCGCCAAAGTGACTCTTTCGCAGTTCCACAGCGTCTCCGCGGCATTCGGGAAAGAAACATTTTTTAATATGACGTCTTCGCAGCGGCGAAAGTTTTTCGGGGCTTCTATGGCGCTGTCCTCCACGCAGATGCGTTTTGTGTACCAGACGCAAAACGCATCTGCG
>CANQJX010000209.1 GCA_947624335.1 uncultured Marvinbryantia sp. | reverse complement strand
GAACAGTATGAATCGCTGGGCGCGGTGCAGTTAAAGGAGATCGCAAAAGCGCGAGGATTGCGGGTAACGGCAGGCATGAGAAAGTCTGAAGTGGTGGAGCTGATGCTGGCGGAGGATGAAAAGGACACCAGAGAAAAAGAAAAGGCTTTGGACGCTTCGCAGCAGGAGACGCCCAAACCGGCCGAGCGGCAGGCGCAGGCAAAGCCGGCGGCTGCTTCCGCGCAGGGAACGGAGAACGCGGAAAGGCAGGACAAGCCCCCGGTGGACATTGCGCAGCTGGACAGCGGCATCAGCGCGCACGGCATCTTAGAAGTGCTTCCGGACGGCTACGGTTTTATCCGCAGCGCCAATTATCTGCCGGGTGAAAACGACGTTTATGTATCTCCTTCACAGATCCGTAAATTCGGTTTAAAAACAGGGGATATACTGACCGGCAATACGCGCATCAAAACGATGCAGGAGAAATTCAGCGCGCTTTTATATTTGACGTCGATCAACGGCATGACGCCGTCAGAAGCGGCAAACCGCTATAACTTTGAGGATATGACGCCCGTTTTTCCAAACGAGAGGCTGCGTCTGGAACGCGGAAGCCGCGAGATATCCATGCGCATCGTGGACCTGATTTCTCCGATTGGAAAAGGACAGAGAGGAATGATCGTCTCTCCGCCAAAAGCCGGAAAAACAACGCTTCTGAAGGATGTGGCAAAGTCCATTTTAAGAAACAACCCGGAGATTCATCTGATTATACTTCTGATCGACGAGCGGCCGGAAGAAGTAACGGATATCCGCGAGGCGATTGTGGGAGACAACGTGGAGGTCATCTATTCTACGTTTGACGAACTGCCCGAACATCACAAGCGCGTATCGGAAATGGTGATCGAACGCGCAAAACGTCTGGTGGAGCATAAGCAGGATGTGGTGATTCTGCTTGACAGCATTACACGTCTGGCGCGCGCTTATAATCTGGTAGTCCCGCCGAGCGGGCGGACCCTCTCCGGCGGCCTGGATCCCGCCGCGCTGCATATGCCGAAAAGATTTTTTGGCGCCGCGCGCAATATGCGCGAAGGCGGAAGCCTTACCATCCTGGCAACGGCTCTGGTAGAGACCGGCAGCAAAATGGACGATGTGGTTTACGAGGAGTTTAAGGGAACCGGCAATATGGAACTGGTGCTGGATCGCAAGCTCTCGGAAAAACGGGTCTTTCCTGCGATTGATATTCCCAAATCCAGTACAAGACGCGAAGACCTGCTGCTTGACCGGGAGGAACAGGAGGCGGTATACCTGATGCGCAGGGCGCTGAACGGAATGAAAGCGGACGAGGCGGTAGAGAATATTCTCAATTTGTTTACGCGCACGCGCGATAACCGTGAATTTGTGCTGACCGTAAAGAAACAAAAATTAATATAGGTACTTGCAAATGGCGCAAAGCTGTGCTATAATGCCAAATATCGCGTATGAGCAAATTGTTTATAGGATAAGAGGTGAAATCATGAAAGAAGGAATCCATCCGAACTATCAGCAGGCGACCGTAACCTGCAACTGTGGAAATACATTTACAACAGGTTCTACCAAGAAAGAAATTCATGTAGAAGTTTGTTCCAAATGCCATTCGTTCTACACGGGTCAGCAGAAAGCAACGGCTGCGCGCGGACGTATTGATAAGTTCAACAAGAAATACGGCATCAATGCATAGGCAAAATGCTGATGGAAAGGTTGAGGTTGGAGAAATCTCAACCTTTTTTTGCCTTAACGAAAAGCTCTTTGCAAGAGGAGGACAGATATGAAAGGTTCTGGAATTGGCGGACAGGCGGTTATGGAAGGCGTTATGATGAAAAACGGCGACCGCTATGCCGTTGCAGTGCGAAAACCGGATAAGGAAATTATTGTCAAAACTTCGGAATATCCCAGCTTCATCAAAGGGAAAAAGGTATTGTCCCTTCCGTTTATACGGGGGATCTTCAGCTTTGTGGATTCGCTGGTTCTGGGAATGAAAACGCGGGTTCTTTGACGACGAGGAAGAGGAACAGGATTCCGGAAAAGAACCTTCTAAGCTGGAACAGAAGATTGACCGTTTCCTAAATACAAAAAAGGGAATGGATATGGTAATGGGAATTACCGTGGTGGTCTCGCTGGTTTTTGCCGTGGGAATTTTTCTGATCCTGCCGTACCTGCTTTCTCTGCTGCTGCGCAGGTTTACCGATTCGCAGAACATTATCGTCACCTGCGAGGGGATTCTGAAAATCGTAATCTTTCTGGCGTATATTAAGCTGATTTCAAATATGAAGGATATCCAGCGGGTATTTATGTACCATGGCGCGGAGCATAAATGTATCAACTGCATAGAAAACGGCCTGGAACTGAATGTGGAAAACGTTATGAAAAGTTCCCGCGAACATAAGCGCTGCGGAACCAGCTTCCTGCTGATCGTCATGGTGGTCAGCGTAATCGCGCATATGTTTATCCGCGTAGATTCCCGCGCGCTTGGATTTGCCATCCGTCTTTTGCTCCTGCCGGTAGTGGCGGGAATTTCTTACGAATTTATCCGTCTGGCCGGAAATTCGGAAAACAGGCTGGTATATTTTTTGAGCAGGCCCGGCATGCTCCTGCAGCACCAGACTACGCGGGAGCCGACGCCGGATATGGTGGAAGTGGCGATCGCGTCCGTAGAAGCGGTATTCGACTGGAAAAAATTTCTAAATGAACACTTTGGGACAAACTATGAGATAACAGAAAAGGAATATGTCTGCACAGAGACGATTGTTCCGGGGACAGAGAAGAAATGACGTATCTGGAATTGCTGCGCGCGGGAGAACGATTTTTAAGCGGGCAGGGAATCGGGGACGCCCATGCGGACGCATGGATTTTATTGGAACATGCGGCGC
>CANQJX010000208.1 GCA_947624335.1 uncultured Marvinbryantia sp. | reverse complement strand
TCCGCCGTCAGTGTCTGGGTCCGCAGCGCCTGCTCCATTTCTACCAAAATCGCAAGTTTATCGATAAACCACAGATCGATCTGCGTAGCCTCGTGGATCCTCTCATACGAAACGCCCCGGCGCAGCGCCTCCGCGATTACCCAGATACGCCGGTCATCTACTTTTTGCAGCTGATCCAGAAGCTGATCCTCGTCCAGCGCCGAAAAGTCATACGACATCAGGCTGTCCACATGCTGTTCCAGAGAGCGGATCGCCTTCATCAGCGCGCCCTCAAAATTATCGCAAATGCTCATCACCTCGCCGGTCGCCTTCATCTGCGTGGTCAGCGTCCGCTTCGCGCTGATAAACTTGTCAAACGGCAGACGCGGAATTTTAACTACGCAATAATCCAGCATCGGTTCAAAGCTGGCGAATGTTTTCCCGGTAATGGCGTTTTTAATCTCATCCAGCGTGTAGCCCAGCGCAATTTTAGCCGCTACCTTTGCGATGGGATACCCGGTTGCTTTGGAAGCAAGCGCGGAAGAACGGCTTACGCGCGGATTTACCTCAATCACGCAGTATTCAAAGCTGGTGGGATGCAGGGCAAACTGCACGTTGCAGCCGCCGGTGATCTGCAGTTCGCTGATGATATTCAGAGCGGACGAGCGCAGCATCTGGTACTCCTTGTCGCCCAGCGTCTGGGAAGGGGCGACCACAATGCTGTCCCCGGTATGCACGCCCACAGGATCAATATTTTCCATGTTGCAGACCGTGATGCAGTTCCCCGCGCTGTCGCGCATCACCTCGTATTCAATTTCTTTCCAGCCGGCAATGCAGCGTTCTACCAATACCTGCCCCACGCGGGAAAGGCGCAGGCCGTTTGCCAGAATTTCCCGCAGTTCTTCCACATTGTGGGCAATTCCGCCGCCGCTTCCGCCTAAGGTATACGCCGGCCGCAGCACTACGGGATAGCCGATGGTATTGGTGAAGGCGATGCCGTCTTCCACATTTTCCACCACCTGCGACGCCGCGATCGGCTCGCCGATCTTTTCCATGGTGCTTTTAAATTCCAGCCGGTCCTCCGCCTTTTTGATCGTGGCGGCGGTCGTGCCGATCAGTTTTACATGATGCGCTTCCAAAAAGCCGCGTTCTTCTAATTCCATGGCCAGATTTAAGCCCGCCTGTCCGCCCAGCGTGGGAAGGACGCTGTCCGGTTTTTCTTTTTGAATCAGTTGTTCGACCACTTCAACGGTAAGCGGCTCGATATATACCCGGTCGGCAATGTCTTTATCCGTCATAATAGTGGCCGGATTGGAGTTTAACAGGACAACTTCGATTCCCTCTTCTTTCAGGGAACGGCACGCCTGCGTCCCGGCATAGTCAAATTCCGCCGCCTGCCCGATCACGATTGGGCCGGAGCCGATCACCAGTACTTTTTTAATTTCCGGATTCTTTGGCATTATCTGTCCACCTCCATCATTTTCATAAACCGGTCAAACAAGTAATCAGAATCCAGCGGTCCCGGACACGCCTCCGGATGAAACTGCACCGTAAAAATATTTTTCCCGGTATAGGAAAGTCCCTCGTTTGTGCCGTCGTTCACATTCACAAACGCGGGAACCGCTATGGAAGGATCCATCTTATCCGCGTCTACCACATACCCGTGGTTCTGCGACGAGATATACACCCGTCCCGTTGTAAGGTCCCGCACCGGATGATTGCCGCCCCGATGTCCATATTTCATTTTGAACGTATCGGCGCCGTTTGCCAGCGCCATCAGCTGATGCCCCAGACAGATCGCAAAAATCGGAACCTCGGACTGATACAGTTTTTTAATCTCCTCGATAATCGCCGTGCATTCCTTGGGGTCTCCCGGACCGTTTGACAGCATAATGCCGTCCGGACGATCCGCCAGGATCTCCTCTGCCGGCGTCAGCGCCGGATAAACGCTTACCTGGCAGCCGCGCCTGTTTAACGCCCTTGCAATGTTGCGCTTTGCGCCAAGATCCAGCAGCGCCACGCGCGGCCCTTCGCCTTTAAGCACATATTTTTGCGCGCAGGTTACCCGTTCCACCACTTTCCCGGTACGGTAGGCCGCTATGCGCGGTAAAATCTCCTCCCGGCAAAAATGCCCGTCCGTCGTAATCATTGCGTTCATTGTTCCTTTTTCACGAAGAATCTTTGTTAATGCTCTGGTATCTATTCCGGCGATTCCGGGAATCTGATATTTTAATAGAAAATCCTGAAGGGTGCCTTCCGAACGGAAGTTACTGGGAATACGGGATAATTCTCTGACGATATAAGCATCGGGCCATGGTCTTGCGGATTCCATATCCTCCCCGCAAACGCCATAATTTCCAATTAACGGATACGTCATAACAACCGCCTGCCCCGCGTAAGACGGATCTGTAAGCACTTCCAGATAACCGGTCATCGACGTATTAAACACGATCTCGCTGATCACTTCTTTTTGAGCGCCGATACTGTTCCCCGTAAAAACAGTACCGTCCTCTAAAATAAGAAATGCCCTCATAGCCTGTCCTTCCTTTCCCAAGTATTTTCACGCATGAAAAAAGGGAATAAAAACTCCTGGTTTATCCCCATCGTTTTTAAACCCCAAATTGATAGAATCATATCATAAATCATCCTGTTTTGCAAGAGCCTGACGGATGTTTTTTCAAAAAGACCGCACCGGCGTTTTGCCGATACGGTCTTTCTCATTGTTCTTATCGATCAGAACTTTCCTGCGTTTGCCGCTTCCTCGATGGAAACCGCAACCGCCACGGTCATACCGACCATCGGGTTGTTGCCTGCGCCGATCAGACCCATCATTTCCACATGCGCGGGAACGGAGGAGGAACCTGCGAACTGCGCGTCGGAATGCATACGGCCTAACGTGTCCGTCAT
>CANQJX010000207.1 GCA_947624335.1 uncultured Marvinbryantia sp. | reverse complement strand
CGTCCTATGTGGAAATATTTTTCAGCGACGCTTATGAGAATACGCGCAGATATATGGCGGGAAACAGAGCCTTTATCAATGAGATGGCAAGGAGAAAGGAATTTTCCGGCGCCGGCGAGAAACTGCTGCGCTTTATGCCGGCGGATCAGACGAAAGAACTGCTGGAAGAAGCGGCGGGCGGCACGCCGGAAATCCGGATCAAATATTTATCCGGCTTACATGGCTTTGCCTCTTATGAGGCGGCGGAATATTGTACGAATTTGATCCTTTCGGATCCGAAACTGCTGGCCTCCGACGACGTGTATCATAATGTTTACGATAAACTGATAAACGGCGGGCTGAAAGGGAAATATACAAAGGCGCGCAACCGCGCGCAGACATAAAACAGAGAGGGCGCCATGAAACAGAATTACAAATTGCGGATTTCGTACGACGGCTCGCGCTACCACGGATGGGAGGCAAAGCCGGATACGGAAATGACGATTGAGGGAAAAATGGAAACGGTGCTTGCGCGCATGACGGGCGGGGACGCAAAAGTGATCGGAGCCGGAAGAACCGACGCGGGCGTACACGCGCGCGGCATGATCGCCAATGTACATTTGGATACAGAAATGCGGCCGGAGGAAATCCGCGCTTACCTGAACCGCTATCTGCCGGACGACATCTGCATCCTGGAAGTAAAGACGGCTTCCGTGCGCTTTCATGCCCGTTATCATGCGACGGGCAAAACCTACTGTTACACCTGCTATGACGGACCGCTAAAACCGGTGTTTGACCGCAAATATGTTACGGTGCTGGAACGACCGGCGGACGTCGAAAAGATGCGTCAGGCGGCCGGTTATCTTATCGGTACGCACGATTTCGCCAGTTTTTGCGGAAATCCGCAGATGAAAAAATCGACCGTGCGCACAGTCACGTCGATTGAAATTACAAAAAGCGGCCCATATCTGAAATTTGTCTATCAGGGCAGCGGCTTTTTGCGCTATATGGTGCGCATTCTCACAGGCACGCTGCTGGAGGTGGGATACGGAAAGCGCGCGCCCGAAAGCATGCGGGACGTGCTGGAGGCAAAGAAGCGCTCCGAAGCGGGCTATCTGATGCCGCCGCAGGGCTTATGCCTGCTGAACGTATATTACGGCGAACAGAAAGGGTAACTGTTTTGCAAATGAGAAATCCCGGAGTACGGCGAGCCGCCGCGCTCCGGGAGATTGTTTTTTACGCGTCCTGAATTTCCGCGTGCAGGTCCTGCAGCGATTTCACCTCGCTGCTGCCGTGCGTCTTTACATAATAGATGCCTTCCGCGCTTGCCCTTGCGGCCGCGATTGTGGTCATATAAGGCACTTTGGCCTTGATGGCGGCCTTGCGCAGATAGCTGTCGTCATGGACGCTGTCCTTGCCGATCGGGGAATTGACGATCAGATCGATCTGCCCGTTGGTAATCATATCGAATACGTTCGGACGCCCCTCGTAGAGCTTTTTCACCTTTTCGGCCGGAATGCCGGCGGCGTTGATCAGGTCGCAGGTCGTTCCGGTAGCGACGATCCGGAAGCCGCAGTCTACAAATTTCTGCGCCACTTCCGCCACTTCTTCCTTATCCTTGCGGTTCACCGAAATCAGCACGGTTCCTTCCAGCGGCAGCTTGGACTGCGTCGCTTCCTGCGCCTTGTAAAACGCTTCGCCGTAGGAGCGGGAGAGCCCCAGGACTTCGCCGGTGGAGCGCATTTCCGGTCCTAAGATCGGATCCACTTCCTGGAACATATTAAAGGGGAACACCGCTTCTTTGACCCCGTAGTTCGGAATTTTTTGTTCTTTTAACTGCGGTACGGGCGAAGGACGCCCGGTCAGTTCGGAGGTGATGATTTCGGTTGCAAGCGGCACCATGCGCACGTTGCAGACCTTGGATACCAGCGGCACCGTGCGGGACGCGCGCGGGTTCGCCTCCAGAACATATACCTTTCCTTTTTCAATGGCGTACTGCATATTCATCAGACCGCGCACATGCATTTCCTCGGCAATCCGGCGCGTATATTCCTTGATGATGGCCACATTTTCCTGCGAGATGTGAACGGAAGGAATGATGCAGGCGCTGTCGCCGGAATGGACGCCGGCAAGTTCGATATGCTCCATCACCGCGGGGACAAACGCATGAGTGCCGTCGCTGATCGCATCCGCTTCGCATTCCATCGCATGATTGAGGAAACGGTCGATCAGGATGGGACGGTCCGGCGTTACGCCGACTGCCGCGTTCATATATTCGGTCATGCTCTCATCGTCGTATACCACTTCCATACCGCGGCCGCCCAGCACATAGGAAGGACGCACCATCACGGGATAACCGATCTGCGCGGCGATTGCCAGCGCTTCCTTTACGGTTGTCGCCATGCCGGATTCCGGCATCGGGATTTCCAGCTTTTCCATCATGGCGCGGAACTGATCGCGGTCCTCCGCCAGATCGATTACCGAGGGGGAGGTGCCGAGGATTTTTACGCCGTTCTTTTCCAGATCCGCCGCCAGATTTAAAGGAGTCTGCCCGCCAAACTGGGCGATCACGCCCAGAGGCTGTTCCTTTTTATAGATGCTTAAGACGTCTTCCAGCGTAAGCGGTTCAAAATACAGCTTATCGGAAGTATCGTAGTCGGTGGACACGGTTTCCGGATTGCAGTTTACAATGATCGTTTCAAAGCACAGCTTCTTTAAGGCAAGCGAAGCGTGAACACAGCAGTAGTCAAATTCAATGCCCTGGCCGATCCGGTTGGGACCGCCGCCCAGAATCATAATTTTGGGTTTTCCCTGGCTGACCGGATTTTTGTCCGGGGCGTTGTAGGTGGAGAAGTAGTAAGCGCTGTCTTTTGTGCCGCTTACATGAACGCCTTCCCAGGCTTCTTCCACGCCGAGGCCTACGC
>CANQJX010000206.1 GCA_947624335.1 uncultured Marvinbryantia sp. | reverse complement strand
GACACACATTGAGACCACACATTTCGGGCAAACCCCAGCCCGCCCTTCCCTGTCCGGCGAACCGGCAGGCCGGAAAGTGCCATGGCGCTTCGTCCGGTTCCCAATCGGAGCACCGGTCGATGAGAGGCTCCGATGCGTTTTTACCGTAACAGAAAAAGATGCCGATTTTCGCATGTTAGGGCTTTAACCTCATTCTGTAAACCTCTTTGCCCCTTACAGATGTTTTTGATTGCTTTGTCGTATTCATATAATAAAAGGGGAAATTGCGCAGATGCTCACTGATGTGCTGCCTGTTGCACAAGTGAGGCGCTTTCTCTGACGGTTTGCGCCGGAGCGTCGCAGACCCGTCCGACTGGCAGGCGTCGATTGTTGACCTGATCGCGCCGCCGTACCCAACGTTCCGGAACGGAGAAAATGATGGACTATCAGAAGTTAGGCAAAAGAATCCGGGAGGAACGGCTCCGCCTGCATCTCACGCAGGCGCAGCTTGCGGATGCGTTAAATATTTCCTTTCAGGCCGTAAGCAAATGGGAGAACAACGCGGCTTCTCCGAGTATCGAACTGCTGCCGCGCCTTGCCGCAGTTCTGGGAACTACGGTGGATGCTCTGGTCGGCTATAGCGGCGTTGCGGCGGATTATGACAGCCGCTATCTTTCGGAGGATTATTATTGGGGGCTGCAGCCGAACCGGCTGTGCTTTGAAATTATGAAGCGGATCCCGCCCGTGAGACCGCTTTATCTTCTGGATATCGGCTGCGGCGAGGGCAAGGACGCCGTTTTTATGGCAAAATGCGGGTATCTGGTCACGGCGTTTGACATTTCGGAAACGGGGCTGGAAAAAGCCAGAAGGCTTGCGGAGCATAACTGTGTAGAGGTCAATCTGTTTAAGGCGGATCTTGCGGATTTTGTCCCCGACCGCAATTATGATATCATTTTTTCGAGCGGCGTGCTGCACTTTATGGACGAATCCTGCCGGGAAGAAGTATGTGAGAACTTAAAAGCGCATACGGCAGAGGGCGGCTATCATGCGCTGAATGTTTTTGTAAAGAAGCCGTTTATTGTCCGGGCGTCTGACGGTACGCGGGATGAGTCGCGGCGGTTTCCGTGGCGTTCAGGGGAATTGTTCGGCTATTATCACGACTGGTTGTTCCATTTGTGCAGGGAGGAAATCTTCGACTGCAATAGCGGCGGCACGCCGCATAAACACTGTATGGATACCCTGATCGCGCAGAAGCTCAAAGAGGGTGCCATTCTGTAGGCACGTTTTTGCATGGAAAGCAATTGCCGCGCAATTTGGTCCGGGCGCGAAGGATCCGGCAGGCCGGATTCTTTGTTTTTCGCTGTTTCCTTCAAAAGAAACAGTTGCGTTTGCCCGTTGATAATGGTACTATATTATGAGAATACGGAGGAAGCATCATGTCAGCAAAAACAAGCGCGGAAGTTGTAATAGACGGAAAAGTATATACCTTAAGCGGCTACGAGGAAGAGGATTACCTCCAGAAAGTCGCCGCATACATCAATAACAAGATCAATGAATACGATGCGCTGGAAGATTACCGGCATTTACCGCCGCAGACGCGGGGGACGCTGATCCAGCTCAATATCGCGGACGATTATTTTAAAGCGAAGTCCAAGATCGGGAAGCTCGAGCATGATCTGGAGCAGAAGGATCAGGAGCTTTACGATTTAAAGCACGATCTGATCTCCCATCAGGTCCGGTCGGAAACCGCGGAAAGTTCCGTGAAGGATCTCGAGGATCAGAACCGCGAACTGAAATGGAGCAACGAGCAGCTGGAGAAGCAGATCCGCGAATTAACCCGGAAGAAAGAGCAGCTGGAGAAGTCGCTGGAGGACGCGCTTCTGGGCGGGAAAGGCCAGCAGAAGGGAGCACCTTCCAGAAAATAAAAGGAAAAGGCAGAAAGCTCATTTTCTGCCTCTTTTTTTGTTTGCGCCCGGCATGGAAACAATCTGATCTTAGTAATAAAATTTAAGAAGATTTTTACAAAATCCAAAAGGAGTTTATGGTAGAATGGGAAAGGAATTGGAACTTCTGGCTCCGGCGGGCTCCTTTGCGATCTTAAAAGGCGTCATTGAAGCCGGGGCGGACGCGGTTTATATCGGCGGACAGCAGTTCGGCGCACGCGCTTATGCCGGCAATTTTTCCGGGGAAGAACTGCTGGAAGCACTGGATTTTGCGCATCTGCGGGACAGGAAGGTCTATCTGACGGTAAATACGCTTTTGAAAAATGCGGAACTGGATCGTCTATATGGGTATCTGCTTCCGTTATACGAGCACGGTCTGGACGCCGTTATCGTGCAGGATCTCGGCGTACTGTCGCTGATCCGCAGATGGTTCGGCGATCTGCCTGTCCATGCCAGCACGCAGATGACGGTCACGGGCACGGAAGGGGTAAGATTCCTTCAAAAGCAGGGTGTTTCCCGCGTGGTCCTGGCACGGGAACTGACGCTGGATGAGATTTGGGAAATCCATGAAGATACGGGAATGGAACTGGAAGTATTCGTACACGGCGCCCTTTGTTACTGTTATTCGGGACAGTGCCTTTTCAGCAGTATGCTCGGGGGGCGCAGCGGCAACCGCGGGCGCTGCGCGCAGCCGTGCCGCCTGCCGTATGCGGTGCGTGATGAGAACGGACATTTTCTGCGGAAAGATTCTTATATTTTAAGTCTGAAGGATCTATGCGCGGCGGAACTGCTGCCGCGTCTTCTGCGGGCGGGCGCGTATTCGCTGAAGATCGAAGGGCGCATGAAGCAGCTGCCGTATGCGGCCGGCGTCGTGCGCGCTTACCGGAACTTTATCGACGCCTGTCTGGGTGATCCGGACGCTTTTACGGTGCCGGAGGAGGAAAAGCTGCCCGAAAATGATCGGGACGTGGTGATCGAGGACGACGTCTGGATCGGCGCCGGCG
>CANQJX010000205.1 GCA_947624335.1 uncultured Marvinbryantia sp. | reverse complement strand
GGCGGCGCGAAACGCTTCCGTAACCGCGTTCCTTCCCTCAATCGTCTGTTCTTCGTATCTCATCTTTGCTCCTTGTTTTTGCGCCTGCTTCCCGGCTTCTGCGGTTATGCGGATCCCCGTCTTTGGGCATATCCGCGAGCGCCGCGCGGATCAGGTCAATCATGCGCACCATATCCTTTTTCAGATACAGATAACCCATCAGCGCTTCAAAACCGGTCGCCCTGCGGTAATCCAGAACGTCCGCGTTCTTCGCCTTTGTGGCCGATTTGGCGTTGCGCCCGCGCTTATAAACCTGCGTTTCCTCCTGCGTAAGCAGCGGAAGAAGCTTCTCGATCATATCCGACTGCGCCGACGCTTTTGCCAGCGCGCTTGCCCGTCTGTTCAGTTTATTGACCGGGCAGTTGCACTGTTCCACCAGTATCGTGCGGATAATCAGTTCATAGGCAGCGTCGCCAAGGTAGGCAAGCACCAGCGGCGAATAAGTGTGCGGATCAGGCTCCCGCAGATCCATCTGCGCATCCAGATATTCCCGAAAATCTACGCCCTCTCCCATTTTACGCCCTCTCTGGTGTCCTTCAGAAGAATGCCTTTCTCCAGCAGAATATTCCGGATTTCGTCCGCCCGTGAAAAATCTTTCGCTTTACGCGCCTCCTGGCGTTCTTCGATCAGCTTCTCAATCTCCGCGTCCAGCATCTCTTCTTTTTTCTCGACGATCAGCCCCAGAATATCCGACAGCTCCATGATTTTTTCCCTGAGCGCATCGAGATACGCTTTTGAGGATGTTTCATTCCCGTTCGTATTGGCGTACTTCACCAGTTCAAAAATCGCAGAGATGGCGTCCGCCGTATTAAAATCGTCGTCCATCGCCTCGTCAAATTTTTCTTCGTAAGCGCCGAGCGTCGCCAGCTCTTCTTTTTCCTGCGCCGTCAGTTCAGCCGTCTGCGCCCTGCCGGAAAGGAATTTTAGATTTTCCACCGCATTTACAATGCGCTCCAGCCCGTTTTTGGAAGCCTCCATCAGTTCCGCGCTGAAGTTTAAAGGGCTGCGGTAGTGCGCGCTCAGCATAAAGAAACGCAGCACCTGAAGGTCGTATTTCTCGCTGATTTCGCGCACGGTAAAAAAATTGCCCAGCGATTTCGACATCTTGCGGTTGTCAATGTTCAAAAAGCCGTTGTGCATCCAGTATCTTGCAAATGTTTTTCCATTGCAGCATTCGCTCTGCGCGATCTCGTTCTCATGGTGCGGAAAGATCAGATCCTCGCCGCCTGCATGAATGTCGATCTCGTCGCCGAGATATTTTTTCGACATGACGGAACATTCGATATGCCAGCCGGGACGTCCGTCGCACCACGGTGATTTCCAGTACGGTTCCCCTTCTTTTTTCGGCTTCCAGAGCACAAAATCCAGCGGGTCTTCTTTCTGGTCTTCTCCGGAGACCAGAAGCGAGCGGCTGCCGGCCTGCAGATCGTCCAGATTTTTATGCGACAGCTTTCCGTATTCTTTGAATTTGCGCGTACGGAAGTAGACTGTGCCGTCCTTTGCCGTATAGGCATAGCCTTTGGCAAGCAGCGCGGCGATCATTTCGATCATCCCGTCGATCTCCTGCGTCGCCAGCGGATGCGTAGTCGCCGGCCTCACATTCATGCCCTTCATATCCTTTTTACATTCCGCGATATAGCGTTTGGAAATCTCGTCGGCCGTAACGCCTTCCTCCATCGCTTTTTTGATAATTTTATCGTCCACGTCCGTAAAATTCGATACAAAGTTTACGTCGTAGCCCTTATGTTCCAGATAACGGCGCACGGTATCAAAGACGATCATCGGACGCGCGTTGCCGATATGGATCAGATTATAGACCGTCGGGCCGCATACATACATGCTTACTTTTCCCTCTTTCAGAGGCACAAACTCTTCTTTTTTCCTCGTGAGCGTATTATAAATTTTCATAAGAATCTCCACCTTGTTTTTTCATTTAACCACAATTACCCATATTATTTTCAGTGTATTGAAATTTCCCTCTTTTGTCAACCGTTTGTGGTAAAATACCCATAAAAAAAACGAACCGGTACGGCTATACCAGTTCGTTCAAATAAACGGGATGCAGCGTCCGCAAAGCCGAAGCGGAGAGGCCCGCCAGAGAGCGGACGCCAAAAAAACAATCGGTTAATTCTTCTATGGTCACGCTTAAGACGGCGTCTTTTGGCGCATCCTGTTCCGATACCCGTTCCAGCGTCCCGCCGCTATTGGAAACGGACAGATAAAACCGCCCTTCGTTCTTTGGCAGGAAGTCGTCGCGGACGTCCAGAAAGGCCTGCACGGGAGTGTCCGCATATAGTTTCTGCACAAAGGAAAACAGATCCGTGATGCGCGCCATCGTCATCGGACGGTACGCGATTTCCCGCCGGGAGATCCCTTCGATTTCGCTCCCCGGCAAAAGCCCGCTTAATTTAAGCGGAAGCGCTTCCTTTAAATAGCGGGTCACCGCGCAGAGCGCTCCGGCATACGCTTTCCCATGGAGTGAATCTGCGACCAGTTCGCGGATTTCCGTTCCCTCCTCTATGCTGTAAAAGCAATAACCCGCCGGCCGCTCCTGCCGGTAAAGGAGCAGAATGCCCCCGTTCATCGCTTCCTGCTCTTTTTGCATCCGCGCAAAGTACGCCGCGTCCCGGCGAGTATAAACTGCGCAGTATTTTGGCAGGGTCCGTTCCGCAAAGTCCGCCAGCCCGGCAAAATCCGCCGGCTCCGCTTTCCGGCAGCGGTAACCGGCGTCGATGCCGCAGACGCTTCCCACGGTTACTACGTTCTGGTAACCGACGGTGCGAAATCCGAACGGCAGATAAATGCGTTCTGATGCCGGGGTCAGATAGACAAACGGTTCCCTGCGCGCCCGGCTGTCCGTCAGCGCCGCATACAACAGCCTGCGCATACGTCCCTGACGGCGGTACGGTTCCTTTGTGCCCA
>CANQJX010000204.1 GCA_947624335.1 uncultured Marvinbryantia sp. | reverse complement strand
GATGTATTTATAAGTGCAAAGCTCCGCAAGCCCCATCGGGCCCCTCGCATGGAGTTTCTGCGTGGAGATCCCCATCTCGCAGCCAAGCCCGAACTCGCCGCCGTCCGTAAAGCGCGTGGACGCATTTACGTAAACCGCCGCGCTGTCCACCATCGCCGTAAAACGCGCCGCCGCTTCTTTGTCCTCTGTAATGATCGCGTCACTGTGCCCGGTGGAGTGCTCACTGATATGCGCAACCGCCTCCTCTAAGCTGTCCACGACCTTTACGCCTAATATATAATCCAAAAACTCGGTGTCAAAATCATCCGCCCCCGCAGGCGTGCCTTCTATGACTGCGGACGCCGCGGCGTCCAGACGCAGCTCCACCGGCTGTTTTCCCTCCGCTTCGCGCTTCTGGCACAGCGTCTCCCGCAGCATCGGCAGAAATTCCTTCGCGGCGTCTTTATGCACAAGGCACACTTCCTCCGCGTTGCATACGCTTGGGCGGCTCGTTTTTGCATTTTCTACGATCCGCGCCGCCATGGACAGATCTGCTGCCTTATCCACATAGACATGGCAGATGCCCGTTCCCGTCTGGATGCATGGGACGGTCGCATTTTCCACGCAGGCGCGGATCAGTCCCCTGCCGCCGCGCGGAATCAGCAGGTCCACATAGCCTTCCGCCGTCATCAGCTCCGCCGCGCTCTCCCGCGTCGTATCCTCAATCAGATTTACCGCTGTCTGCGGCAGCCCGGCCTCCGCAAGCCCTTTCTGCATGGCTGCCACAATCGCGTGGCAGGTGCGCCACGCTTCCTTGCCGCCGCGCAGCACGCAGACATTCCCGCTCTTGATCGCCAGCGCGGCCGCATCGCTCGTCACGTTCGGACGGCTCTCATATATAATGGCGACCACGCCCATTGGCGCCGCCGTTTTCCGGATCAACAGCCCGTTCGGGCGTTTCACTTCCGCAAGAACCTTCCCCACCGGGTCTTCCAGCGCGGCGACCTCGCGGATGCCCTGCGCCATGCCCGCGATCCGTTCTTTATTTAACAGCAGGCGGTCTAACATCACATCGGAAATTGTCCCCCGCGCCGCTTCTATATCCTGCGCATTCTCATGCAGGATCTGTTCCATCTGCTGCGGCTGCTCCAAAGCGTCCGCCATTTTTTGCAGGGCAAGGTTCCTGCCCGCCGTATCCGCCTCCATCATGGCGGTCTTCGCCGCCTTTGCCTGTGCCAGTATCTCCTTTGTCGTCATCTTTTCCCTTCCTCACTTTCAACGGATGCCTGCAAACCGCGTCCCGACCGGCCTGCCCTCTACAATCTCATACAGAACCTTCGGTTTCGCGCCGTTTGCGATCACCATGTCCACGCCGTCTTCCATCGCCATGCGCGCGGCGTTTAATTTTGTCGCCATGCCGCCGGTGCCAAGCTCGCTCCCCTCGCCGCCCGCCAGCCCTTCAATGCTCGGCGTGATCTCCGTCACGAGCGGGATCAGCCTTGCGTCGCGGTTTTTATGCGGATCCTTTGTATACAGCCCGTCAATATCGCTCAACAGTATCAGCAGATCCGCTTTTACGCTGCACGAAACAAGCGCGGCAAGCGTATCATTGTCCCCGACGGAAATCTCATCCGTCACGATCGTATCATTTTCGTTTACGATCGGGATGACTCTTAATTCGATCAGGCGGTAAATCGTATTTTCAAAATTCGCCTTCCGGTCGTCATGCGAAAAATCCGAGCCGGTAAGCAGGATCTGCGCGACCGTATGGTTATATCCGCTGAACAGCTTGTCGTATGTATACATCAGCTCGCACTGGCCGACCGCCGCAGCCGCCTGTTTGGTGGGCATATCCGACGGCTTGCCTCCCAATAAGGACAGCTTGCCGACGCCCATCCCGATTGCGCCGGAAGATACGAGCACGATCTCATGCCCCGCGTTTGCCAGGTCGCTCAATGTCTTTACCAGCTCCTCCACATGGCGGATGTTCAGGCAGCCCGTCGGGTGCGCCAGCGTAGAAGTCCCTACTTTTACTACGATTCGCATGTCTGTTTCCTCTCTTTTGCTCCTGTTTTCGGGGCCGCCAATAACAGCCCCGCATTTTTACAAACAGGACTGCCACCTCCGGCTGCGGCGCCAAAACCGCTTCTTTTTGCCGGATGTGGCAGTCTCTTTTTTCTTTCGCGTTTCGCAGAAGGTTTAATTATCCGTTTCGATCAGGCCGTAATTTCCGTCTTTCCGCTTATATACAACGTTCACCTCATCAGTCTCGGCATTGCGGAACACATAGAACGTGTGTCCCAAAAGCTCCATCTGTACGCAGGCGTCCTCCGGAAACATCGGTTTCATCCCAAATTTTTTGGAACGGATGATCTTTACTTCTTCTTCCTCTTCCGGTTCCTCCGCCTCGACAAATTCCTGTTTGAAGCTGCCCGCATTCTGCTGGCGGTTCACAAGCTTCTGGCGGTATTTTTTCAGCTGCGCTTCGATGATCTCCTCAACCAGGTCGATTGTGACATACATATCGTCGCTCTCCTGCTCCGCGCGGATGATATTTCCCTTTACCGGTATCGTGACTTCCATTTTCTGGAAACGCTTTTTGCTCACGCTGAGCGTCACGTTCACGATCGTGTCCGGCGCAAAATACTTTTCCAGCCGGGACAGCTTGTCCTCCACCGCTGCGCGCAGGCCTTCCGTAATCTCAATATTTTTTCCGCTGATTGTAATGCGCATAAAACCACCCCTTTATTTCAATCTTATGCGAACATTGTATCATACTATGGAAAAATATACTATAAAAAAATGAGGAATTTTTACAGCCGGAAATATAACAACGTATATCAGGTTTCTGTCCGTAGGGCTACGATTTCGCTATCCCTTCTTCTCGCCGGCACCTCACGATACAAGCCTTGGGAGTCGCTATCAAGTTCGTCGGTAGCTACGCCTATGTGGACTCTCACCACAGAACACGGGCATGCCCGTCATACAAAAACAGAGCGCATGAGAAAACTCCCATGCGCTCCGATCCCTGCTG
>CANQJX010000203.1 GCA_947624335.1 uncultured Marvinbryantia sp. | reverse complement strand
CGCAGTGGCTTGCTTTCATGGAACGCTATACGCAGCTGCAAAAAGAACAGGCGCGGGCGCAAAAGCCTTTGGAGGACGCGGTGACGCTTGCTACTTTGCACGGTGCAAAGGGGCTGGAATTTCCGCAGGTTTTTCTGATCGATGTAAACGAAGGAACCATTCCCTCGAAAAGAGCGGTTCTGCAAAGCGAGATTGAGGAAGAACGCCGGATGCTTTATGTGGGAATGACGCGCGCGTCGGAAAAGCTGACAATCTGCGTCCTCAAAGAAAAATACGGCAAGAGCTTAAAGCCCTCGCCGTTCCTTTCCGGGATATTCTAACTGTCCTGTTCGCCTTCTTCCCATTCCTGCTCGTCCAGGAATTCGTCGAAAGCATCCGCCGCCGCTTCATATTCATCGTCGTCTTCGATATTTTCCAAAGACGGATTGCCGTTTTCCTCTTTGTAGCGGTACAGATAGACTTCGCCGTCTTCGTTTTCCCCGTTTTCATTCAGCGGAAGCAGCGCGATATATTGCTGCCCGCCGGCGGAGAAAATCGTAAGAATCGCGCATTCCAGCGTCTGCCCGTCGTCCAGGGTCAGCGTAACCGTTGCCTGATCGCAGTCTTCGCTGCCGCAGGAGGCGCAGTTTCCGCTGCACATCGTTTGATCGCTCATACCATTCCCTCATTTCTGTTTGGATAATTGCTGTTTATGTTTGTTCTACTGTAACAAAAATGTCCGCCGATTGCAAGAGCCTGCATCAATCTTTTTTAAAATTGTACGGTTTTCAAAGAATCCTGTTCATTTCGGGGAAAATGTATGTTATACTGGAACGGACAACGGAAACGGAAATGATATAAGAAACCCGGACATTTGATTTGCGGAAAGGATAGGGACGCGCTGCTTATGAGACAGAATTTCGGACAGACAGATTACGGCTGTATCCCCGGCGCTACAAGAGAAGGGGATCAGATGCGTTTTACCGCGGATATTCCGTACGGCGCGGATGCCGCAGTGCAAATTTATGAGAAAAAAAGCGGGAAACTTCTTTTGGAACAAAAATTCCCCGCGGATGCCAAATATGGGAATCTAAGGACAGTCACGGTCTCCGGCCTTCCTTTGCCGGACGTCGTTTACGATTACCGGATACAGGACGAAACCGTGTGTGATCCCTATGCGAAAATTCTTACGGGAGATGAGACGCAGCCGAAACGAAGATGCGCATTTTCAACCGCGCAATACGACTGGGGTTCGGACGCGTTTCCGCGGATTCCATACGAACGGGCGATTATGTATCATTTGCATGTGCGCAATTTTACCCGCCATCCGAAATCCATGGTGCGCCACAAGGGAACGTTTCTCGGTCTTCAGGAAAAGGTGCCCTATTTAAAGAACCTGGGAATCAATCAGGTCAAACTGATGCCTATTTACGAACCGGCTCCCGACGCGCATGAAAAAGAAAAAGAACATCCGCTTCTTGCAAATCAGCGTCCCAACTGCTGGGGCTATGGCGCGGGCAGCTATTTTGCGCCGCGCAGGCTGTTTGCGGCGACGGACGATCCAATCAAAGAAGTAAAAGATATGGTTCGCGTTTTTCATCAGAACGGAATCGAGCTGATTATGGAACTGTTTTTTGAAACGGGTACGCCGATCCGTATGATTCTGGACTGCCTGACTTACTGGGTGAGCGAGTACCATATCGATGGATTTCATATTATGGGGAACGGGGAACTGGGACGCTATCTGATGGGAGATCCCGTTCTCGCGCAGACCAAGCTGATTGTGGATAACGCTTCGTTTGCGGCGGACGCACCGGAAGGCCTGCGGACTTTTGCGGAAGCGAACGACGGCTTTCTTATGGATATGCGCCGCATCCTGAAAGGCGACGAGGGCATGCTCGAATCGTTCGCATGGCGCGTGCGCAGAAATTCCGGCAAATTTGCGATGATTAATTATATCACCAACCACGACGGATTTACGCTGAACGATCTGGTAAGCTACGATCAGAAACACAATGAGGAAAACGGCGAACAGAACCGGGACGGGGCGAATTACAATTTTAGCTGGAACTGCGGGCAGGAGGGACCAAGCCGGAAAAAGACGGTGACGGCTCTGCGCAAAAAGCAGATGAAAAACGCGTTCCTGCTTATGCTTTTGTCGCAGGGAACGCCGATGATTCTCGCGGGGGATGAGTTCGGCAACTCTCAGAACGGAAACAACAATCCGTATTGTCTGGATAACGAGGTGTCCTGGGTGGACTGGAACGCCTGCCGCAGACATCCGGATATGGTGGAATTTGTAAAACAGGCGATTGCCTTTCGTAAAAAGCACAGGGTTCTCAGCATGGCGGAAGAGTTTTTGCTGACGGACTATAAATCCTGCGGCTATCCGGATCTTTCCTACCACAGCAGCCGCGCGTGGTACGGCGGATTTGAATACAACAGCCGCCAGCTTGGCATGATGTACTGCGCGTCTTACGCCGGCGAGGAGGAATTTCTCTATGTGGCGTACAATCTTCATCCGCAGGAACAGGAGCTGGCGCTGCCAAAGCTTCCGGCGGGAATGACGTGGTATCTGGCGGCCGATACTTCCCAAAACGGCTTTTTGGAGGAACCGCAAAAAATAGAAGAGAGCAGGACACGGTTCTTTCCGGCAAGATCCGTGACCATTCTGCTTGGAAAGAAGGAAAGCAAAGAATGAATATTGCAGGACATTTCCGCACGATTACAGAACATAAGCTGCTGGTAATGAAACACTGCTTTCAGATCGGCTTGTACCGGCAGGGACTTATGCACGACTTGTCCAAGTATTTTCCGACGGAATTTTTTGTGGGCGCAAAATATTATCAGGGTACAAGAAGCCCCAATAATGCCGAACGCGAGGCGAAGGGTTATTCTACGGCATGGCTTCACCACAAGGGAAGAAACCGGCATCATTTTGAATATTGGATTGATTACAGCCTCGACGGAGACCATTGCATGGAAGGAATGCGGATGCCGCGCAGATATGTGGCGGAGATGCTGGCGGACCGTATTGCGG
>CANQJX010000202.1 GCA_947624335.1 uncultured Marvinbryantia sp. | reverse complement strand
CTGTTGCCTATCTGGATACCCAATATATGCTGGGCGACGCGATTCTTGTCGCGCCCGTATTTCGCGAGGATGGAATCTGCGAGTATTATCTGCCGCAGGGAAGCTGGACGCATCTGTTAAGCGGGGAAGTCAGAGAGGGCGGCGCATGGTACCGCGATAAATACGACTATTTCTCTTTGCCGCTTTATATCCGGGAAAATATGCTGCTGGCGTTCGGCGCAAACGACTGCAGGCCGGATTACGCATACGCGGATGGGCTTTCCTTAAGTCTATATCAGCTTTCCGCCGGAGAAAAAGCGGTCTGCAGGATCCCGGATACGGAAGGAAACATTGTCAATACGATTACGGCGTCCAGAAGCGGAAATGAAATTTGCTTTACGTTGGAGAAAGCGGCAAAAGAGATGCCGTTAAAAATATATAATGTCGCCGCGTCGCTGGAATTTGCAATTCCCGCCGGCGTAACGGAAGCAAAAGTAACCTTGTAAGGATGGATGATGTATGCGGCTGATTGACCTTCACTGCGATACTCTGGCAAAACTGGCGAAACCGTACGGCAGGGGAACCATATTGGAAAACCCGTATTCGGTAGATCTTGTGCGCCTTGAGGCGGCGGATTCGCTGATCCAGTGTTTTTCTACCTTTTTTCATTCGGGCAGATATCCCGGACCTGTCCGCGAAAAGCTTGCTTTTCGCAAAGCGCAGCAGCGGATCGATCTGTTTGAAAAACAGCAAAAATATTGCGGCGGCCGTCTGCTCTGGATTCGCAGCCGCGGGGATATTGCGCGCTGCCGCTTTGAACACAAAACGGGGGCGCTGCTGACGATGGAGGATGCGGTTCCCATCGGCGGACGGATGGAAAACCTGACCCATTTTTACGAGCGCGGCATCCGGCTGATTACGCTGACCTGGAATTATGAAAATGCGGTCGGCTATCCCAATTCCAAAAACGCGTCTGTAATGGAAAAAGGACTGAAACCTTTTGGCCTGGATCTGCTTGCGCAGATGGAAGAACTGGGGATAATCGCAGACGTTTCCCATCTTTCGGACGGCGGGTTCTGGGATGTGGTAAAAAACAGCGGCAAGCCGTTTGTCGCTTCGCACAGCAATGCGCGCGCGGTGACGAATCATCCGCGCAATCTGACGGACGACATGATCCGCGCTGTGGCGCAGAAGGGCGGCGTGATCGGGCTTAATTTCTGCCCGCTGTTTTTGGGCTGCGACGGGGTCAGCAGCATTTCGCATATGCTGCGCCACATAAGCCATATCTACCGCGTGGGCGGCGAGGATGTGCTTGCGGTCGGTACGGATTTTGACGGCATTAAAGGAACCCTGCAGATTCCCGGCGTTGAGAAGATGGAACTTTTGCTGGATGCGTTAAAAAAACATAACATGACGCAGCGCGTAATCGAAAAAATGTGGTGGAAAAACGCGCTGCGTGTGTTTGAAGAAGTGCTGTAACGATTCGTTTATCGCAATTATTTTGTACCAAAGATACGGTCGCCTGCATCGCCAAGTCCGGGGCAGATGTAGGCGTCTTTATTTAAGGCGCGGTCCACATGTCCCACATAAATCTGTACATCCGGATGTACGGCGTGCAATTTTTCCAGACCTTCCGGCGCGGCAATGATGCTGAGAAACTTGATGTTTTTGCCGCCGTGCTCTTTAATAAAATTGACCGCGGCAACGGCGGAGCCGCCGGTCGCCAGCATGGGGTCCGTTACAACGATGGTCCGCTCTGAAATCGGGCTTGGAAGCTTGCAGTAGTATTCGTGCGGCTCGTGCGTGGTTTCATCGCGGTAAAGGCCGATGTGTCCCACCTTTGCGGTGGGGACAAGGGCGGTGATGCCGTTTACCATGCCGAGTCCGGCGCGTAAAATAGGAACGACGGCGAGCTTCCGGCCGGAAATCATCGGCGTCATACATGTTTCAATCGGCGTTTCTACTTCCACGTCTTCCAGGGGAAGATCGCTTAACGCTTCAAATCCCATCAGCATGGCGATTTCTTCTACAAGCGCGCGAAATTCGTTCGTGCCGGTATTCTTGTCTCGCAGGCGTGAAATTTTGTGCTGGATCAGCGGATGCGTCATAATAAATACATTTTTCATAAGTATTCTCCTGAAATAAAATCAATTTTGACTGGGTTATAACCTTATTATACCGGGCTGCGTCCAAAAAGGCAATCAGAGTTCTGAAAAAGAAAATAAAAAAATAACCCCCAGGGGGGCTTGCGCCGTTTTTCCCGTATGCTATAGTAAGAATCGGATGGCGCCGTTTTTTATGACAGCGTGCGAAAAAGAGGAGGAAAAAGAAAATGCATATGGCGGATGCGCTGGTCGCACCGGCGGTTGCGGGCACAATGTATGTATGTTCCGCGGCGGCGGCAGCCTATTCGGTGAAACGGGTGCGGTTGGATACCGATACCAAAAAGGTGCCGGTAATGGGAATTATGGGGGCGTTTGTTTTTGCCGCCCAGATGATTAATTTTACGATTCCGGGAACCGGTTCAAGCGGACATCTGTGCGGGGGAATGCTGCTTTCGGCCCTGCTTGGCCCTTACGCGGGATTTTTGACGATGATCGGAGTGCTTCTGATCCAGTGCCTGCTTTTTGCGGACGGGGGTTTGCTGGCGCTCGGATGCAATATTTGGAATATGGCCTTTTACGGATGCTTTATCGGCACTTTGCTGATCTGGAAACCGATGATGAAAAACGGTATGTCGCGGGCAAAAATTATAGCGGCTTCTATTCTTGGCTGCGTGCTTACCTTACAGCTTGGCGCATTTAGCGTAACGCTGGAGACGATGGCTTCCGGCATTACGGAGCTGCCGTTTGCCGCTTTTGCGGCGACCATGCAGCCGATCCACCTGGCGATCGGTTTTGTAGAAGGACTGATCACCGCGGCGGTGCTGGTATTTGTATATGAGGCGCGGCCGGAACTTTTGCAGGGAGCGAATCCGGCCGAACAAAAGGCGGGAAAGCTTTCTTTCAAAAAAACGCTGGCGGTTCTTGCCGCTGCCGCTGCGCTG
>CANQJX010000201.1 GCA_947624335.1 uncultured Marvinbryantia sp. | reverse complement strand
GGGGCCGGTCAGGGACGGCGCAAACAGCGTCGGACTCAAAGCGTACAGTTCCCGCCAGAGCATCAGCATCACGATCCGCATTTCGTCCGTATTTCGGCGACAGACCCGCTGACCGATCATGTGCTTCCATTGATAGGGCGTTGCGCTGATGAGAAGGACGTTCCGAAGCCCCTGCGGGGTGGCGTATCCCGCAGCGTCGTGACTGATCCCCAAATCGCACAGCTTCTCGTAGCAGTCCATATCCGCCCGACAGCTTTCCAGATACACCTCCCGAATTTCTTTCTCCGCCGCCAAAATCTCATAGGGAACGGCAAAGTCGGCGCTCCCGGAATAGTTGCTGTATTGCAGAGACGCGCTCATGAATTTGACTTCGTTTTGGTGCCTTGTGATCTGCGTTAAGAACCGCCGGCTTGCGCCGACGACCCCTGCGGTCATGACCGCGAATTTTTGTACGGTAGGATGCGGAAGACCGCCGAGAGTTTTCACCGTCCCGTCCGCGAACGGACGCTCGTACAGCTTCATCAGATCGTTCATACTCCCGATTTTTTGCCCCCGCTGTGTCAGGCGCGCCGCAAAGACCATGTTCTTTTCCGCCTCGCCGACCGCCTCGCTGTTCAGAATTTTCACTTCAATTTTGTCGATGTTCGTCTTCCTCCTTTACAATGGCTTTCAGTAAAAGCAGATAATTGATACTGTCCGTGATCTTTTCTTCCCATGTGTCCATACGGTAGCTCTCGCTGTCGGCAAAGCACATATCATATAAAGAGACGATATGCTTTGCCAGCATCCCGGCAAGCGCCTGTGAAGGGGAACAACGCATCAGCGCCGCGGCGGTCTTGAAAGCCCCCAGACGGTCGGGATCGTCCCCGGCGTACTCTTGGGTTTTCTGTTGCAGGGTTTTATAGCAAAGGCCTACTTGCCTGCTGAATATTTCCATTACTTCTTTTTGTGTCATAGATCATTCCTCCTTAAAATACATAATCCCGGATATTCCATGCGGAATTCCGGGATCGATTCGTGTGGATTGGGTTGGTTAAAATCTAAATAAACATGGCCATATAGAGAGGCAACGTGATCTTGGTATCGCTGACGCCCAGATTGCCGGAAATCAGTTTGTACGCATACGGCGGCGCAAAGGCTGCAATATAATGATTGAGCGACAGAGTGGCGCCGTTTTTGGATTTTACCTCTATGGGAATCACGCATCCGTCTTTTGCATACAGAAACTCGATTTCCTGAGTATTGCTGTCGTTCTTATAGTAATTCAACGCGAGATCACGCTTGTTCAGCATATCAAAGACAAGGTTTTCGTAAATACCTCCTTTCGCAGGCCCCGTCAGCGTATCTTTGAGCAGCGCGACCTGCGTTTCATAGCCGTACAGGGAGGTGAGAAGCCCAATATCGGTTCCGTACACCTTGAACTGCTCCGGCTTCTCATAGGCCACCAGCGGAAACTGCGGCGTGGATACGTTGACGCACATTTTGATCATCCCTGCGTCCACGAGCCAGTTCAGGCAGTTGGAATACCGTCTGGCATTTCCGTCCCGGCTTACCACCTTATACTGGAATTTCGTGTATTCCTTTGCAAGCTGCCGTGGAATGGAGTGATAGCAATCGCTGATCTTCTGACGGATCGGTGGCGCCGCATAGTGCTTTATATCTTCCTGATAACTTTCCATGATCTTCTTTTGGGTAGAATACACTTCCTGATAGTTGTTGGTTTTCAGAAAGGCGTTGACCACCTCCGGCATACCGCCGACCACCAGATATTCCCGCAAAAGCGCCATAAACTGTTGGTGAATCCCTGCATCCACCATTTCCTTGCGGTCAAAAAAGCCCCGCAAGGCCGATATAGCACCCTCGGTTTTCCCGACCGCCCATAGGAATTCTTCAAAATCCAGCGAATACATCTCCAGCGTTCTTTCATATCCCACCGGAATGGAGGTCATTTCCTTGTAGTGCAGTCCCAGAAGCGAGCCGGACGCGATGACGTCGTATCGGTCATCGATTGCAAGAAACTTCAGCGCCGTCCGCGCGTTCGGGCAATCTTGGATTTCGTCAAGGAATATGAGCGTATCATGATCTGCAAAATGAACATCCGTCAAATACAGGGATATTTTCTTATAGATCTCCTGCGCGTCAAGGGAACCTTCAAAGATTGCCTTATGCTCCGGGTTTTTGTAAAAGTTCAGGTAGATATAGTGCTTGTAGTTTTCCATCCCGAACTTTTCAATGATATAGGTCTTTCCGATCTGTCTGGCACCTTTTACCAAAAGGCACTCCCGGCTCTTTGTTCTTTTCCAATCGAGAAGAGCATCATAAATCTTTCTTTTCAGCATATCCGTAACACCTGCCAGCTTTTTGATTCTATTATACACGCAGTTTTCCCTTTTGTCAATAGGATATGCACACAATTTGACGATTGTTCACTAAAATATTGCATTTTTTTAGACAATGCAAATCAAAGAAATTGCACTTATTTTGACAAATACAGTCAAGCGGACGGCAGGCAGATCCAATCGTGCATCAGGCAGACGCTCGGCTCGTCCTCGCGGGGGATTAGGCGGTAGGCACAATCGGAGAAAACGGTGCGTTTATCCTCGATTTCCATGCCGTAAACCTTATAGAAACGATATTCGATATTGGAAATGATGCAGTTCAGGGCTTGCAGCGCTTCCCGCTGTGATGCGGTGATAAATTTGTAGTCGATCCCGTGTTTCAATGTCAAAAGAGATTTATACAACTGGACCTCCGTGCGATAGGGGCGGCAGTACGGATCGTTTAACCTGTTGCAGAAAGCCGCCGGGGTGCTCTCTGCAATATATAAATGCGGATGGGATACCCGATAGCTGTCCAGATTTGCGGTATTCAGATGATACAGCATTTCCTTTATTTCACCGCCGGGCTTATCGTAAAATCGGAGTAAGGAGCGGTAGAGATGAGTATATCCGCGAATGGAAATCAGAAAATTTACCATAAATGTTCCTCCATGAAATTCGGGGAGCGGGGACGCAATGTCCCCGCTCCGG
>CANQJX010000200.1 GCA_947624335.1 uncultured Marvinbryantia sp. | reverse complement strand
CCGTACTGGGCCAATTCCTCCTTAATCTGCGCCAGATCGCTCTCCGCGGAAGCGATGGTAAGGGACGTGGCGATGGATTCCAGATGTAAGATTTCCTCGCGGGTATCTTTGATCAGGCTGCTTAACGCCTCATAGGTGCGTTTCTGCTTCGTATATTTATCAAAATACCGCTGCGCGTTTTCCTGCGCGCTCAGCGTCCCGTCCAGAGGGACGGACACTTCTTCGCCGGTATAGTAATTCACGGCGTCCAGCTTTTTGGCTCCCGCTTCCAAGGTATATCCATAAGTGTTTAACAATTCGCCGTATACGCGGTACTGATCGCGCTTTTCGGTGTCTTTGAGTTGTTTTTTCTGCAGATCGTACTTTTTCTGCGCGCGCTCCAGGGCGGTCTGCACAATCCGGCGAAGGTCCGCGGAACGCTGGCGGATGCGTGCCGCGGCATTTTTTTCCGCGTAGAAGGTCTCCAGCATGGCGGAGACGCACGGAAAGGAGCGGCGTTCCAGATCGTCATAAACCGTAAGCGGCAGGACGGAAAACTCGATCGGCTCTTTGCCGCGCATCACGATATGCGGCGTAAAATTGCCCTGTTTTACGTCGTCCATCAGGAAAGTAAACTGCCGGTAGAGATGCCGTATTTCGTCGCTGCAAAAGCTGTTGGCGCTCCGGGCGGATTCCAGCGAGGCGCGGTGGCACAGTTCCTCCGCGATCAGCGGGCTGATGCCGGTAAACGAAGAATAGATTGCCTTTGCCAGCGGAACGGGTTTTTCCAGGATCTGTTTTGCAAACAGTTCCGGCGATATCTGCAGGGGATCTGTTTTCTTCATCGTATCCGGAATGAAATACATTCTGCCGGGCAGCACTTCGCGCACGGAGCTGACCTGCAAAGAAACGTGCTTAATGCTGTCGATGATGGTCTGGTCCTCTTTGCAGAAAATGATATTGCTGTGCTTGCCCATGATCTCCACCGTCAGCGTTTTTTGGCACAAATCTCCCAGTTCGTTTAAATGCTCGATATCAAGATGGATAATGCGCTCCAAACCGGGCTGGCGAATGCCGACGATCCTCCCGCCGTTGATATGCTTGCGCAAAAGCATGCAGAAATTGGGAGCGGTCATCGGACCGGGCTGATTCTCCTGCGTCAGGTAAACCAGCGGAAGCGCGGCGCCGGCAGAGAGGAAAAGGCGATAATTCTGCCGTTCCTTTTTGATGGTCAGCATCAGCTCGTCCGGTTCCGGCTGCGCAATTTTACTGATGCGCCCGCCCAGGATAGTATTTTTTAACTCCTGCGCCATAGCGCAGATGACAATTCCGTCTAAAGCCATTTACAGTCTTCCTTTCCGGATTTTGTCTTTTATCATAACAGAGTTTGGCCAAAGTAGCAAGAGATACGCACGGCAGCCGCGCGGAATCTTGCTTTGCGTATTGACGAAAAATTTAATTTCCCTTATAATGTCTTAGAGTGGTTATCTATGCCAATTCTGGAGAAAGAAACCGCCAAATACAATGTTTTAAAGGAAAGGAAGGACATGATCAAGAGCATGACGGGATTCGGCCGCTGCGAATATCAGCAGGGCGACCGGAAATTTACGGTGGAGATGAAAGCGGTAAACCACCGGTATTTTGACGTTAGCATCAAGATACCCAAAAAGCTGAGTTTTTTTGAAGCCGCGATCCGCACTTTCTTAAAAGACTATATCCAGCGCGGGAAGGTAGACGTTTTTGTTACCTATGAGGATCTGACGGAAGAAAATGTTTCCTTAAAATATAACGAGAGCCTTGCGGCGCAGTATCTCGCCTGCTACCGCAAAATGGCGCAGAATTTCGGGCTGGAGGACGATATGCGCGTCTCGGCGCTGGGAAGATGCCCGGAAGTACTGACCATGGAAGAACAGGACGTAGATGAAAAAGAAATCTGGGCGGAACTGGAGACGGCCCTAAAAGGCGCGTGCGAACAATTTGTAAAGAGCCGCGTCCGGGAGGGCGAAGCCTTAAAAACAGATATTTTTGAAAAACTGGATACAATGCGGGAAAACGTAGAAGCGGTTGAGGAGCGCCTGCCGCAGATTGTCGCGGCCTATCGGGAAAGACTGACCGAAAAGGTGCGGGAGCTTCTGGGCGATACGCAGATCGAGGAGAGCAGGCTTGCAGCGGAAGTGGTGCTGTTTGCGGATAAAATCTGTACGGATGAAGAGACGGTGCGCCTGAAAAGCCATATCGACGCAATGCGCGCGGAACTGACAAAAGGCGGAAGCGTAGGGAGAAAGCTGGACTTTATCGCGCAGGAGATGAACCGCGAGGCAAATACCATCCTTTCCAAGGCCAACGATCTGCAGACGTCGGATCTGGCAATCGAACTGAAGACCGAGATTGAAAAGGTCCGCGAACAGATCCAGAATATTGAATAGGTGAGAATATGGCAAGATTAATGAATATCGGATTTGGGAATGTGGTAAATACGGCGAAGATCCTTGCCGTAGCCAGCCCGGAGGCGGCGCCTGTCAAGCGCATGGTGCAGAACGCAAAGCAGATCGGGAAAGTGATCGACGCAACGCAGGGCAGGCGCACAAAAGCGGTTATCTTTACCGACGCGGACTATCTGATCCTCTCCGCGCTGCAGCCGGACACACTGGCGAAACGGTTTCATCTGAACTTTGACGAAGGGAAAGGGGATGCGGATGAAGAATAAAGGAATACTGCTGGCGATTTCCGGCTTTGCCGGAACGGGGAAAGGAAGTGTGGTATCTGCGCTTTTAAACCAGTACGATAATTATGCGCTGTCTGTTTCGGCCACCACCCGCAAGCCGCGGGAAGGCGAAACGGAAGGCGTCCATTATTTCTTTAAGACAAAGGAAGAATTTGAACGGATGATCGCGGCGGATGAATTCCTGGAATACGCGCAGTATGTGGACCATTCTTACGGAACGCCGCGCGCGTATGTGGAAGAGCAGATGGCGAAGGGCAGGGATGTGATCCTGGAAATTGAGATGCAGGGCGCTTTGAAAGTCAGGGAAACATTTCCCGATGTGCTGCTGATCTTCCTTGTGCCTCCCAATGCGGACACGCTTAAAAACAGGCTGATC
>CANQJX010000199.1 GCA_947624335.1 uncultured Marvinbryantia sp. | reverse complement strand
GGAATGGTCTTTCAATACCCCGAGTACCAGCTTTTCGCCGAGACGGTGAAGGAGGACGTGGCGTTCGGGTACGTGAATTTCGCTTCTTCGACCCCGACGGCGGAGGAGAAGGAGCGCGCGGAGATCGTGTTCTCCTGGTGGGGGAACGACAGCCGCCACGAGTATACCATTGAGGCGATCCGGGAATTTGAAAAACTGCACCCGGAGATCAAGGTGACGCTGGAATACGGGGACTGGAGCGGATATCAGGACCGTATGGCGATTAAGATGGCTTCCGATACGGAAGCGGACGTTATGCAGATTAACTATGCCTGGCTGAAACAGTATTCACCGGACGGAAACGGTTTCCTGGATCTGTACAGGCAGAGATCGTACATCAGGCTGGTGCCTTTTAACGATGCGGAAGAAAAACTGGGAACCATCGACGGAAAGCTAAACGCGCTGCCGATTTCTCTTAACGCCGCCGTCTTTTACTGGAACCAGACGCTGCTGCAGTCGTACGGGCTGGAAATCCCGAAAACCTGGGACGATCTTTTTGCGGCCGCTGAGAAGATGAGCCCGGACGGGATCTATCCGCTTGAAATGGAACCGAAATTTTTCTGGCTCATCTGCGCGTCCTATGTGGAGCAGCAGAGCGGGCGTAAGCTCTTTGCGGACGGGGAACTTGGATTTGGACAAAAAGAAATAGAAGAGATGGTTGCGTTTGCCGACCGTTTGATTCAGGAGCATGTGACGCCCAGAATCGACGATATGGAAAGAAGACAGATCGCGCTTGGCGGCGCGGCTGGCTCCGTAACCTGGATCAGCGGCTCCGAACCCTATACGGATCTTGCTGTGGAAAACGGATATGAGCTGAAAGTCGGGGATTATCTTACGATGGAGAATGCGAAAAGGAGCGGCTGGTATTACAAGCCGGCAATGCTTTACGCGATCTCCGCAACCAGCAGATATCCGCGGGAGGCCGCTATGCTGCTGGATTTCCTGCTGAGCAGCGATACCATGGCGGTGAAACAGAAGCTGGAAAAGGGAGTGCCTATCAGCAATCTGGCGCGGGAGGCGCTGGAAAAGAATAATTTTCTGGAAGGCTTTACTTATGACGGCTTTGAAAAACTGGAAACCGCGATGGACAAGACGGAAGTGATGGAGCCGGAGATGGAGTCGGATGTGTTTATCAATGCGTTTAAAGACGCGGTAGACAAGGTGGAATTTGAAAAGCAGACCGTACAGGAGGCGGCGCAGGAGCTGTACGATCTGATGGAAACGGAAATAAGCCGGGGTTGACAAACCCTATATGAGAGAATAGAATGAAAAACGTGAAATTTGAAGATTGAAGATCGTTCAGGAGGAGCAAGCAATGACAATACCTTATAACCATAGGGCGATTGAGCAGAAATGGCGCGGCAACTGGGAGAAAAACCCGGTAAATGTGCAGGATGGAAAAAAACCGAAATATTATTGTCTGGATATGTTTCCCTATCCTTCCGGAAGCGGAATCCATGTGGGGCACTGGCGCGGCTATGTAATCTCCGACGTGTGGAGCCGTTACAAAATGCTGCAGGGCTATTATCTGATCCACCCCATGGGATGGGATGCGTTTGGCTTGCCCGCAGAAAACTATGCGATTAAGATGGGCGTGCATCCGGCGAAATCCACGGCGGAAAACGTCAGACATTTTAAGGAGCAGTTAAGCCAAATCTCCGCAATTTACGACTGGGACCGCGAGGTAAACACCACCGATCCGGAATTTTATAAATGGACGCAGTGGATTTTTGTAAAGATGTTTAAAGAGGGGCTTGCCTATGAGAAGGAATTCCCGATCAACTGGTGCCCGTCCTGCAAAACGGGCCTTGCAAACGAGGAAGTTGTAAACGGCGTCTGCGAGCGCTGCGGCACGGCTGTTACAAAGAAGAACCTGCGCCAGTGGATGCTTCGGATCACCAAATACGCCGACAGGCTTTTAAACGACCTCGATAAGCTGGACTGGCCGGAAAAAGTAAAGAAAATGCAGACGGACTGGATCGGAAAATCCTACGGGGCGGAAGTAGATTTTGCGATTGACGGAAGAGACGAAAAAATCACAGTCTACACTACGCGTCCCGACACGCTGTTTGGCGCTACCTTTATGGTGCTTGCGCCGGAGCATGCGCTGGCCGCTTCTCTGGCGACCGGGGAGACCAAAGACGCGGTGGAAAAGTATATTTTTGATTCTTCCATGAAATCAAACGTGGATCGTCTTCAGGACAAGGAAAAGACCGGCGTGTTTACGGGAAGCTATGCGATCAATCCGTTAAACAATGCGAAAATACCGATCTGGCTGTCTGACTATGTGCTGGCGGATTACGGCACGGGCGCAATTATGTGCGTGCCCGCGCACGACGACCGCGATTTTGAGTTTGCGAAAAAGTTTGACATTCCCATTATTCAGGTTATTGCAAAAGACGGCAAAGAAATTGAAAATATGACAGAGGCATACACAGAGGCGGTGGGTACGATGATTCATTCCGGCGAATGGGACGGGATGGAATCTTCCGTACTCAAAAAAGAGGCGCCCCATATCATCGAGAAGAAAGGGCTTGGCAGGGCGACCGTAAATTATAAACTGCGCGACTGGGTTTTTTCCCGCCAGCGTTACTGGGGCGAGCCGATCCCGATTGTACACTGCCCGAAATGCGGCAATGGGCCGGTTCCGGAAGAAGAATTGCCGCTGCGTCTGCCGGAAGTGGAGTCCTACGAGCCGACCGGAACAGGCGAATCGCCGCTTGCCGCTATCGACGAGTGGGTAAACTGCAAATGCCCGGCCTGCGGCGCGGACGCAAAGCGCGAGACCAATACGATGCCGCAGTGGGCGGGATCTTCGTGGTATTTCCTGCGGTATGTAGACAATAAGAACGACAGGGAACTGGTATCAAAGGAAAAAGCGGACCAGTATCTTCCGGTCGATATGTATATCGGCGGCGTGGAACATGCGGTGCTGCACCTTTTGTATTCCAGATTTTATACCAAGTTTTTATACGATATCGGTGCGATTGATTTTGACGAGCCGTTCCAGAAGCTGTTTAATCAGGGCATGATTACAGGGAAAAACGGCATTAAGA
>CANQJX010000198.1 GCA_947624335.1 uncultured Marvinbryantia sp. | reverse complement strand
CAGGATATGAAATTATTTGAATCAGGCGTAGCATATTTTTGCTAAAACCGTTCCGGCCGGAACGCGTCCGAACAGGAAAAAACAAATCCCGTCAGATGGAAAATCTGACGGGATTTTTCGTATGGTAAAATTTGTGACGTTTTGTCACAAACACAGGCGCAGTCCGTCCCAAAATGTTTCATTTTGTTTCAAACGCAACCTGGTGCTTGTCAACGTTTGGAAAATGTGCGTATCATAGGGTGACACGTCAAGGCAGCATCCGGTGTGATTTTGCCCAACGTATATCAGATATGAAGGGAGTGCTTTCAATGCAGCGTACAAATGATACGCAAATCTATTACGCGGTTCTGCGTGGAAAATCCAATCGGCAGCTTTTTGAGGAAGAAATTCAAAAGATGAAGATTCTGGATGCTGTCGTCAGGGTAAAAGAAAAGATGGATCTTCGGATCCTCGCCTATTGCGTGCTGGATCATGCAATCCATCTTCTGGTGCGGGCAGACAAAACGGTTCTGGAAGACTTTCTGAAACAAACGGAAGAGTCTTATGAACAGGACTGCGCGCAGGAAGCGTTCCTGCGCATAGACTGTCTGTCTGACCGCAAAACGTTTCCGCAGGTAAATTCCTCCGTGCGGGAACAGGGAATTCTTTACGGCGCAAAAGAGCCGGTTCGGTCTTTTGGCAAAAGCGAATGGAAAGAAATCAAAGACCCGGAAGCGGCGCTGCGCTGTATGCTGAATCTGCACCTTATGCCGGTGCGCCGCGGCATTGTCCGGCGTCCGGCGGATTACTGGTGGTGCAGTTATCCCGATTATACGGGGAGGCAATGGATGCCCATTGCCAGCCCCTCTGAAATGCTTTCCAAGTTTTCCGACCATCCCCGGGAAGCGGTCCGGCTTTTTCAGAAGCGCCATCAGAAAGCGCTCAAACATCCGGAGAAAGGAAATTTACTCCAAAGCTGACGTGCAGTGCGGGCAGCGCGTCGCATTGATATCGATTTCGCTCTGGCAGAACGGGCACTTTTTGGTGGCCGGCGCTTCATCCTGCTCCGGTTTGCCTTTGGCGCTCATCCGGTTAATGGATTTGATCAGGCAGAAAATCACAAACGCCATGATCACAAAGTTAAAGACTGCCGCGATAAAGTTGCCGTAGGCCAGCGTGGCGACGCCTGCTTCCTGCGCTTCCGCCAGCGTGGCGAATTTCTGGCCTCCGTTTAACTGGATAAACCAGTCGGAGAAATTAATCCCGCCCGTTACAAGGCTGATCAGCGGCATGATCACATCGTTTACCAGCGAATTGATGATCGCCTGAAAAGCGCCGCCGATGATTACGCCGACAGCAAGATCCATTACGTTGCCGCGCATGATGAATGTTTTGAATTCTTCCATAAACTTTTTCATGGAAAACCCTCCTTATATATGATTATTTATTTACCTTTTCCAAAAAACGGTTGATACGGTCAATCGGGCTTAAAAGATCGCTGATGGAACTGTCATGGTTGAGCGTATCGATAATATAAGCGAGATACTTGCTTAAATCGCAGCTTGTATAATAGGGCCTGGCCAGCAGCTCCGGCGTCTGATATACCAGATTGGTGGTCAGAAGATAATCGAACACGCCGTTTTCATAAGCGCTGTCGAATTTGCCCATGCCGTTTGTAAAAAGGCCGAACGTAGAACACAAAAAGATGCGTCTCGCCTTGCGCTTTTTTAATTCGGCCGCGACTTCCAGCATACTGTCGCCGGAGGAAATCATATCGTCGATGATGACCATATCCTTTCCCTCCACGTTGGAGCCGAGAAATTCATGCGCCACGATGGGATTGCGTCCGTCCACGATCCGGGAATAATCCCGGCGCTTATAGAACATGCCCATATCAAGCCCAAGCACGTTCGCCATATAAACGGCGCGGCTCATGCCGCCCTCGTCGGGACTAATGATCATCATGGTGTTCTTGTCGATGTGAAGATCGGGCTGCGCCTTAAATAAACCCTTGATAAACTGATAGACCGGCTGGATGGTTTCAAAGCCGTGCAGGGGTATCGCGTTTTGTACGCGCGGGTCGTGCGCGTCAAACGTCAAAATGTTATCTACGCCCATATTGGTGAGTTCCTGCAGGGCGAGCGCGCAGTCGAGCGATTCGCGTCCGTTGCGCTTATGCTGGCGTCCCTCGTACAAAAACGGCATGATTACATTGATGCGCTTTGCCTTCCCTTCCGCGGCCGCGATAATGCGCTTCAGATCCTGAAAATGATCGTCGGGCGACATATGGTTGGTTTCTCTGCCAAGCCGGTATGTCAGGCTGTAATTGCAGACGTCTACCAGAATATACAGATCGTCGCCGCGCACAGAGTCCTTGATGATGCCCTTTGCTTCTCCCGAACCGAAGCGGGGGACGCTTGCCTCCACAAGATAGCTGTCTTTCTCATAATCGAGAAACGCGATGGTAGACTTATGCTCGTGGTCGCGTTCCCGGCGCCATGTCACCAGATGTCTGTCAATCTTCTCCCCCAGCGCTTTACAGCCGGCAAGCGGAATCAGCGCCAGCGCGCCTACGGGGATCGTTTCCAGGTTGCGTTCTTCTGTCTGCATGATACATCCTCCGTTTTGCTTATTTGCCCATTTTTTTCAAAAGGCGAATATCCCTGCCAAATAGTTTTAACATTTTATAATTGCTTGAGATGCGTGAAAAAATCCGTTCGGAATAAAGATCCGCGAACATTTTCAGCGACAGGTTTGTAGAAATAATCGTCGCTTTTTTGTTTGCCAGCCGCTCGTTGATGCAGCAGAACAATTCGGAATTGACAAAGGAATTTGTCAGCTCCGTGCCGAGATCGTCGATGATCAGAAGATCGCAGCTATAAATTGCGCCGGCAATCCCGTTTGTGCCGTCTGATTTTCCAAAACGGTCTTTTGCAAAGGTTTCAAATAACTCCTGCGCGGAGAAATAAACCACGGAATGCGTGCTGTCCAGCAGCTCTTTGGCGATGCAGTGGGAGAGGAACGTCTTTCCCACGCCGGTATCGCCGTATAAAAACAGATTTGCAGGCGCCGTGTCAAAATCACGCACAAAACGGCAAAAAGCAGAATCGTTTTGCTTTTCCTGACCATTTGATTTCTCCTTTTACGGGTCATACTTCCC
>CANQJX010000197.1 GCA_947624335.1 uncultured Marvinbryantia sp. | reverse complement strand
GCAGTTGCAGCTGGAGGCCCCAATAGGCCATCGTGGGGTCGAAGCGCTTGACGCCGCTCTTGTAATCGATCACGCGCACATACACTTCCTTTTCGCGCTCCCAGACGTCCATCCGGTCGATCCGCCCGCGCAGCCGCATCTTTTCCTCTTCCCCGAGCTTAAAATGAATGGCGTCCAGGCTGCTGACCGACTGGAACGACGTCTCATAGCTTTCCGGAATAAAGCTGCCGCTTCGGATCTGCCTGCCGAGCGTCTCCACCGTACGGTTTAAAACCGTTTCCATGCGCCGCACGAGATACCCATTGCGCGCCCCTTCCGCAAGCGCCGCATTGGTGCAGGCCGCAATTGCCAGGTCGATCGCTTCCTTTGCATATTTTTTCTGCCTCTCCTCCGTTATCCGGAACCAGTCGTCCCCGCCCGCCTGCATCCGCTTTGCAAACTGCTCCAGCGCACTGTGCAGAATATTCCCGAAATCCACCGCCTCAAACTCGCTCGTCTGCCGCTCCGCCAGCTGTAAGCCGTACTGTAAAAAATGCGCAAACGCACAGCCTGCGAAGCGTTCCAGCCGCGTTACGGAATTTTCCAGCGCCGTCCCGTACAATTGCCTGCAGAGATCCGTTTCCAACACGCTGTCCCTGTGCCGGTAAAACGCAGCCTTTACATACTCCGCCACAGTCCCGGCCCAGCTCTCGTGCCGCATATACCACGCATATAACGCCCGCCATTCTTCCGCCGCCGCGCCATTTTTCGCCTCTGCAAGCCCCGCAAGGAAATACCGCATACTGCTTTGCGGCGTCGCCGCCGCGTCCGGCTCCGCAGTCCGGCAGGACATCTGCGGGAACAGGCGCAGCACAACGTTGACCAGATACGAACGCCGTCTCGCCTCCCCATCCTGCCCGGCCTGTGAAAACGTCAAATACAGCCGCTCCGACGGCTTTGTCATATTCAGGTACAGATAAAATTTCTGGATAAAAGATTTTTCCCGCGCCGTCGGCGCAAGCTCGATATCAAAGCCGCTGAGCGTTTCCCGCTCAAATTCAGACAAAATGCCCTGCGCCTGCGCGTTTTTCGGAATGATCCCGTCATTGACGCCGATAAAAAACAACACGCTGATATGGTCCAGCCGCGTCCGCTCAATATCGCCGAACAACACGCGGTCATAGCCCGGCGGAATGATGCCGACCGAGGACGCTTCAAAGCCCGCATCCAATATCTCGGCAAATTCTTTCCCGGTCATTGTCTCATCCCCCAACAGCTCGACGATTTTCTCCAACAGATCCAGCACAATCCCGTAAATCTGCTCGTTTTCTTTCGCCTGCGCAAGCAGCCCCTCCGCTTCAAACTGTTTTTTTTGCTGCGTGAGCCGCTCATCTGCCTGCAGCGTTTCCAAAAATTCATATAAAGCCGTCGCCAGCTCACGCGCGGACGCCTGCTTTTTATGGAACGCCCCATGCAGCGGGCCGACCAGCGCCACGAACGCCTCCCGCTGCTCATTTAAGTATTCCAGCTCCGCTTCTTCCAGCCATTTCGCAGGCCGCACCCAGGGCTGTTCCCATCTTTGAAATCCGCGGACCGCAAATGCAAGCATATAATTCTCAATCAAATCAATCGTTTCCGTTTCCACGCCGCTTAACCCGGTACGGAAAAAACGCATGACGCTCTCATAGGTATAGCCGGTATTTTCCATTTCCAGAACCGCGCGCACCAGCTCAATCAGCGGATGGAACAGGATATTTTTCTTTCTGTCAATAAAAAGCGGGATGCCGTACCGCTCAAAAATCTCCTCCGCATAATCCGCATAGGAAGGCACGTCCCCCGTCACAACCGCCATATCTTTATAACGGTAACGCCCCTCCGCCGCCAGCGCGTGAATCTGCGAAGCCGCGTATTCCAGTTCGTCTTTCGGCTGGAAAAAGCAGAAAATCTGTATCTCATCCTGCTCCCCGGAAAATTTCTGCGGGTGGCGGCGGAACAGATTCTGTTCCAGATGAAAAATCGCAGGCGCTTTCTGATACCGCTTTTCTCCGCCATCGCGAAGCACAATCGGTTCCAAAATCTCCGTACCCTTTTCCTTTGCAATCCCGCACAGCGTATGGATCGTCTTCCGGCTCAGATAAAACAAATCCTGTATGTCGGGCGCCCCATAAACCGCTTCGCGGCTGTCCATCGTCAATGCAACCCGCACCGACTCCGCGAGCGGGAACAGCTCTTCTAAAAAACGGTTCTGCACCGGCGTAAACCCCGTATACCCGTCTAACACGACCACGCTTCCTTTTAACATCTCGGACTGCGGCGCCACCTGCGTCAGCAGGTCCACGATCTCATCCGCCGTAATATATTTCCCCTCCAGATATTCCCGAAACGCGCGGTAGAGCGTCAGAATATCCCCGAGCTTATACCAGAGCGCATTTTTTTGCTCCAGCGCATCCCGCACCTGCCGGATATCCTCCGGCGAGACATGGTATTGCATCAGTTCCGATATGAGTGATTTTAATTCGCTGATATACCCGGTCCTGCGGATATTGCCCTGAAAGATCTGCAGTTCCTTTTCACACAGCGCCGCCGCTTTCCGCAGCACAAGGTTTTTTCCCGTCTCTTCCAAAACCACAAAATCCATCATTCCCAGATCGTCAAAAACGCGGTACGCCAGCCGCTGGAAGCTCAATACGTCAATATTCAAAATCGAATGCGCGGGATGACGCATGACAAACTCCCGCTGCGTCTGCATCGTAAACTGTTCCGGCACCAGATAAAGGAAATCCTTTTCCGGATGCGCCTGCGCTTCTTTTAACACATCCTCATAGAGAAAAACAGACTTCCCGCTTCCCGAATTTCCCAAAACAAACTGCAATGACATAACATTTCCTTTCCGCGCCCATGCGCATAAGCAAGGGGCAGCCGCACATTCCGGCTGCCCCTGCTCTGTTACAGACGGGTAAAGATTTCCGTTTCATGTTTCAGTTCCGTAGCAATTCCCTTATTCTCACCCATCTGGCTGTTAATATTATCCATATCCGACACCAGAATCTGCATATTCTCCGCCGTACCGCTCACACCGCTCACGCCCTCATCAATCGCAAGGCTGATCGTATGAATCGACTCTGCGATCTCAGAGACAGACTCTTTTAAGCTGTCCGTCTTCACCGCAAATTCCTGCATCACTTCT
>CANQJX010000196.1 GCA_947624335.1 uncultured Marvinbryantia sp. | reverse complement strand
GGAAGCAGGAAAAAGGTAAGCTGGAGCAGCAGCAATAAGAAAGTGGCGACGGTCAGCGCCTCCGGGAAGGTGACGGCTAAAAAGGCGGGGAAGGTAACGATTACCGCCAAGATCGGAAATACTACGGTTAAATGCAAGGTGACGGTAAAGACCGGAACGTCCGGAAGCACAAAGGCCGGGACGTCGTATGCGACCATGTACTATATATTGGATGGCATTGCTATTAGAGGAAACGAAATTTATGTGGACAAGGTTCCGGGCATACCGGCGCATGCAACGATTACGTCGCTGAAATGTTCCAATAAAAAATACAAGGTAGAATTCGATAATGAGGAAAGGGAAATAGACGTTGATTTAAAAGAAAACGAACGCAGCGCAAACGGGGAGAAACTTACCGTCAGCTTTCGGGCTTCCAAAAGTGGAAAAACATACGAGAAGAATTTACAGATTACCATGAAACCGGCGCCGGATCCTATTGTTTCTCTGAAAATAGGGGATAAAGAATATGCGTCCGCGAGATTGAACAGAGAAATACAGCTGACTTTTGGCGACAGTATCTGTTGGCTAGGTGCGCAGGCGTTTTCCGGCGGTTCTGCTGTAGTTTCTATCAAGTTGGCTTCGGGTTACCGTTTTTTTGGCTACAGGCTAGAGGGAGATGAATTTGTCAGGTTTTTCAGTGATCCTTATCCGAATGAGATCCGGGTTCCGCTGCAAGGAGCAAGGGCTCTTACATTTGATATTGTCAGCGATCCGTCCGGTCAGCCCAAGTGGATAGGTTCTTTGACGGCAAGAATAAAACTTTACTAAAGAAATACGGCCCTTTGCCGGCGCATCAAACCAGAGGGATGCGATGGAAACCGTTGTATGCCTGCCGCTTTGGCAGGCGGTTGCGCCGCCGAAAAGGAGAGGAAGAAAAAACCCCCGGACATTGTCCGGGGGTTTTTTGCATTTGGTTAAAACTCGATGTCGCCCAGCTTTTGCAGTGCGTTGTCCGCAATGATCTGCGTGCCGTGTTCGGCAAGATAACCGTAAATGCCGGAAGTGCATTTGACGCTTGCGCCGTATTCAGATACCGTGTTGCATATGCGGTTAAATTCCTCCGGCGTGTGGTCGGAACTGTGCAGAAACAGGAAGTATTCGCCTGTTTCCGGGTGCTTGTAAAGGGAATTTACGCCCCGGTAGTTTCCGCGCAGAACCTGCGCCGCAAGAATCGCGTCGTCTAAGGAAACAAAGCAGTACAGGCGCGTTAAGTCTACGGGGATTTCCGCCGCCTGCGCGGATTCTTTGTCCGCCGCACTGTCGTTTTCCGCTTTGGAAGCCATGTTTTTGTGCGCCTCGCGCAGTTTGCGGAACAAATTTAAAATATCGTCCGCACCCTCCACCTTCAGGGAAGAAAGGGAAGAAGCGCCGTCGGACGCATCGCCGCCGGGTGCGAATTTGGCGAAGCGGGTATCCAGTTCTTCCGGCTCCTCCACTTTCGTAATAATTAAAACCAGGGAGTCCGAAGACATGGGGATTGCTTCTATCATAATAGGAATGTCATTTGCTTCAAAACCAAATTCGTAAGCAGCCTGCTGCATCATTTCGCGAAACAGGGACTTTGCTTTTTCGCTTCCGTAAGCAAGTTCCAGAAGATTTAAATGCCGGGTTGCAAGGTCTTCGCGTGTAAGAGTGCAGCGTATCTGGTTGTCGTTAAGCTTTTCCAGTTTCATGGAACCACTCCTTACATTTAATATCTTTCACAGACAGTATAACCTACTTTGTCAGAAAATGCAAAGGAAAAGGCTGGCGTCTGATATTAAAAAAATATAAAATTTATTGGAAAAAAATGCTTGCAAAAAAGACGCAAATCATATATTATAAACAATAAGAGAAGGCACACAAACAAAATCACGCAGGAAAGGAGGACGTATTTTTCATTTCGCAGATTCTTCTGCGCTTGTTCTTATATGCGATGTTCTTCGCATAATATCACCGGTCATACAGGAATGCTTTTAACAATTATATACCGCGTGTCTTCTCGAAATAACTACTTTTCTTTTTTGCGGGGAAAATATATCACGACGCACCTCAAAAAAAGGATCCGCGAAAGAGAAAACGGAAAGCGAGTGAGGGCGATCAAACATAAAATGCAGCGGGGGAGCCGGATAAACGAAAGCCGGGCGCACAGCGTAAAAAACAGCGCGCTGTACCGGGAATTAAACCGATATCAGGAAGAAGGCATCCCGCTTTGGCTGGACGGAAAGCCAAGCACGTCGTACCAGATCGCGTCCCGCGTCTGCGAGACGACGAATTATATGCGTGATTATCATACCGACGCTCAGAATCACATTTGCGGGATAGGATTCGACTATATCAGAACGGAAAATCAACAGGCGGCAAACTCCCCTTGTGCCGGAAACTTAAGGAATTATGAATATTTTCTGAAAAAGTCGAAAATTGTTAGAAGAAAGAGCCATAATATGATATAATGCTCGTAAAGAGCAAAGCGGAGGCGCCGCGGGCGGCGGCTGCAGAAGTTGCAGAACGCTGTCTGCGGCGGGCCGGGGAGGTAGCGTGCATGAAGAAAAAAACAGCGACGCCGCTTGCGGCATTTGTCATTTTTCTGGCGGTCGTAGCGGTGATTGCTTTTACGACGAAAATCGTAAAAAAATATACGCCCACGTCGGAAGTGATGGACAGCGGCGAATATTTTCATCTGAGCGGCGAAGATCAGGCCGCGCTGATTATTCACAATGAAGTATCGCCCTATCAGGGCATCGTGTCCGACGGGACATGCTATGTGGACTTTGAAGCGGTTAAAACCGTGCTGAACGACCGTTTTTACTGGGATTCCGAGGAAAATCTGATGATTTATACCACGCCCACAGATATCATCGAGATACCGGCGGGCGGCAGTAAATTTGACGCGACCGGAAAATCGGAGGACGTCGGTTACGAAATCGTAAAGGTAAACGGCGCGAAAACCTATCTGGCGCTGGAATTTGTAAAACGCTATACTGATCTGGAATACGAGCTTTTCCGCGAGCCGGATCGCATAGTGATCACAAGCGACTGGGCGGAGAGAACGGTGGCGAGCATCCGCAAGGATTCCAAGCTGCGCTACCAGGGCGGAATTAAAAGCCCGATCCTGCGCGAAGTGGAGAAAAACGAGGTGGTTACGGTTCTG
>CANQJX010000195.1 GCA_947624335.1 uncultured Marvinbryantia sp. | reverse complement strand
CCTGCACGGAACCGATTGCGGATACGCCGACGATCACCAATACGCATACAGAATTGCGGGAGGAAGCGAAAGGTTCTCTCGTGCTTACTGCTTCCAAATCCATGGCGGATCCCGCGGCGGACGCGGATCTTACGCAGTTTAGATTTTTGCTGAAGCAGGTGTGCAGGAAGGACAGCGCGGGCACGGAGGACAAAACGGCAAAAGTGCTTCAGACAAAAAACAGCGGCGCGGACGGAACGATTGCGTTTGACGCCATCGCTTATGACAGCGGCGACGCGGGATGCACTTATGTTTATACGGTAGGGGAAGTTGTGGGAAGCGACGGCGGAATCGTCTACGACGATACGGTTTATACGGTAACGGCAGAAGTGGCAAAAGAAGCGGACGCCGCGGGAACGCTTGCGGTGAAAACGACCATCGTTTCCAGCAAAGCGCCCATGGTTCCGGCGGCCGCTATGCGGTTTGTAAACGATTTTACCCGCGTCAGCATTCAGAAAGTGGATGAGAGCGGGAAACCGCTTGCGGGAGCGGTGCTGGCAATCAAAGATAAAAACGGGAAGCTGCTTGTGGATGAAAGCGGGAAACCGCAGTACCAGTGGACGACGGACGGCAAAGCCCATGAGATCACAGGTATTCCGGCGGGAACATATTATCTGACCGAGCTGCAGGCGCCGGAGGGATACGCTGTGGCGGACGACGCGGCGTTTACGGTTGAAAGCTGGCAGACGGATACGCTGTCGGTCACAATGACGGACAAAAAGCAGGCGCAGTTTGACGGCAGCATCCGTGTCAGCAAAAATATGGTTTACCACACTTATCTGATCGGAGCGCACAGGAAAATCTTTTATGTGGCGCTGTTTGCGGACGCGGAACGGACGCGCCGCATCAGCAACATACAGCCGATTGTGTTCCAGGAAAGCGGGTGGAGCACGGTAATATTTGAACATCTGCAGCCGGGCACATACTACGTCGGCGAGACGGACGAGTATGGCGAACTGCTGGAAAGAGGTCTGGAAAAAGAAGTCGTATTTGTACCGGAATACGGCGAAGGGTATGAGGTGAAACTTACGAAGGCGAACCCGGAGAAGCAACTGACCTTCAGCAATGAATTTTACGATCTGCCGGAAGGCTTCTTCTACGAGGGCGCGATACAGATTACGAAGAACACGCTGTTAAAGACGGCTGGCGAAGCCGGGGACAAAACGGAGAGCTATTTTACGGATAACACCTATTATGCCGGCGTATTTTACGATCCGGACTATACGGATCTTTACCAGTTAGTGCCGCTGGAAATGCAGGGCGCGGACAGCGCAACGGTAAGGGTGGAGGTGCCGCTGGGAGAAGATCCTTCGATTGTGCAGACTTTCTATGTCACCGAGACGGATTCTCATGGAACGCCGCTTTCTGACCAGACGGATCTGGAATTTAAAGTAAAAGTGGACGGCACGGAGGTAATTTTGTCGGAAAGCTCTACGTTTAGCGGAGAAACAACGATTACGAACACCTATATCGAAGAAGAAGAGATTTCTTCCGAGGTTGAGACCGAGACGGAGACGGAGACGGTAAAGGCGCAGGCGCCGAAGACGGGAGACGATACCAATTACTGGATGTATCTGTTCCTGATGACGGTATCCGCGGGCGCGGCGGCGTTTGTATGGCTGCGCCGGAAAAAAGTGAAAAATCATACGGACCGATAGCGCTTTAAAAACAAAGCGAAAACCGGCTGCCAAAATGTTCGGGCGGCCGGTTTTTCTTTGCAAAGAAATGTAAGAAATGGTTTGCTTTTGCCATGGTTTTCTGTTATAGTAAATAATAGTATTAATATGTCTTACTGTGCCCTTTTATGCACGGATAAAGGCGGATTTCAGATGGAAATTGTGGGGTAACATATGAAGATCAAACACATGCTGTACAGTCTTCTGCTTTTGGGAACGCTGCTGCCGGTTTGCCTGTTCGGACTTTTTATGATCCGTGAGAACGACAAAAAGGTAGAGGAGATTCTGCGCGAAGATCTGGCGGCGACCAGCGGAGCGCAGATCCTGGATATCAACGAGTTCTGCACGGCCAGGCAGCAGGAAATGCTGCGTATATCGGAATATGTGATGGTCCGGGACGCGGTGGCGGCAAGCCTTGGGGAAAAGAAGCCGCACGGCGGACAGGATGAGGAATATATGGAAGATATGCTGTCTTCCGTTATGAAACATAACAACTGCGTAGAATACATATCTGTCCTGGACCGCAATTTCCATCTGGTTGCGGCGAGCGACAGCGACGCCATCACGGATAAAGAGGGGCTGCAGGCGGCAAACGTACAGTATGAGGACGGCGGTTTCCACATTGGAAATATTTACGAGCGCGATACGGCGCGCGGAAAGGCGCGTCTGGTTGCCGCGGTTCAGGGGATCAAGGAAGAAGGCAGCCTGATCGGGTACATTGTGGAAGAGATACCCACCGCTTATTTTGACCGCCTGCGCCAGAACGCGGGCCTGTGGAAAGACGGTACGCTCTATCTGCTGGACGGGGAAGGAAATCTGATTACGGCGGGTACTCCGGGCGAAACTTCGCGCGAAGCGTACGCCACCAGCGAAAAAGAGCGCGAGAACTTTACGGCGGCATGGAACGCGGTAGATCACGAAAAGACGCCGTCGGGCTGTATTTCTTACAGGATGGGGAAAGACAAGTATCTTACCTATTTTGCGGAATTTGAGAATACCGACTGGGGAATCCGTCTGTCAATCAATTTAAGCAGATATAAGGAGGATGTGAACGCTTACGCCATTTTGGTGCTGATCGGGATTGTGTGCATGGCGCTGATCCTCGCGCTCACCTCGTATTTCCTGACGCGCCGCCTTACCGTACCGGTAAGCGCGATCGGCAGTGTGCTGGATCAAGTCCAGAAAGAACAAAATTATTCGCTGCGTGTGAAAAATATGACGGACGATGAGATCGGGTTTGTCGGCGGAAAAGTCAACGAACTCCTGGATTATATCGAAGCGGAACGCTACGAGATGAAGCAGGCGGAGCGCGATCCGCTGACCGGCCTGAAGAACCAGAAAGCGGTAGAACGCGAGATACAGGAGGCGGTTGTGCGCGCCGCGCAGAACGGCAGCCGTATTGCGGTGGGCTTTGTGGACGTGGACGACTTCCGCGACATCAACAATCAATACGGACACATGGAA
>CANQJX010000194.1 GCA_947624335.1 uncultured Marvinbryantia sp. | reverse complement strand
GGGATGGATCCGCATATCGCGGGAATCCGCTTTTCCAGAAATTTTGGCAAAGAATCGGCAATGTTTGCCGGGCTGGCAGGCGCAAGAGGGGATTGCTGCGCGGTAATGGACTGCGACCTTCAGCATCCGCCCCGGACGCTGGTGCAGATGTACCGCCTGTGGGAACAGGGCTATGAGGTGGTGGAAGGCGTAAAGCGCAGCCGCGGGAAAGAGAGCGCGCTTCATCGTGCAAGCGCGGGAATGTTTTACCGGATTCTTTCCGGGGCAACCAAAATTGATATGTCGCGTGCGTCGGATTTCAAACTGATGGATCGGCGCGCGGTGGATGCGCTTTTGCAAATGCCGGAGCGCAATGCGTTTTTCAGGGCTTTATCCGCATGGGTGGGATTCCGCTCGGTTTCTGTGGAGTTTGACGTGCAAGAGCGCACGGAGGGAGAATCGAAATGGTCCACCTGGGCGCTGGTGCGCTATGCGATTACCAACATTGTCGCCTTTTCTTCCGCGCCCATGCAGTTTGTCACATTTGCGGGAATCGCGGTATTTGTTCTGGCGATTTTGATGGCGATTCAGACATTGGCGCGTTACTTTACGGGAACTGCCGTGGAAGGGTTTACCACGGTTATTTTGCTGCTTCTTTTTATCGGCAGTATTATTATGATCAGCCTGGGAATCATAGGCTATTATATTTCCAAAATTTATGAGGAAGTAAAAGGACGGCCGCGTTATCTGATCGCAAAGAAAATAGAGAGCCGCGCCGGGGAGGAAGACAGATGAAGTTTTTTGTAACGGGCGTTTCCGGACAGCTTGGCCATGACGTGATGAACGAACTGGCGAAACGGGGATATGAGGCAACCGGCAGCGACATTGCGGACGTTTACAGCGGAGCCGCGGACGATACGGCGGTAACCGCCATGCCGTATGTGCAGCTTGATATTACAGACGATACGGCGGTACGCCGGACGCTGGAAAAAGAAACTCCCGATGTAGTGGTACACTGCGCCGCGTGGACGGCTGTTGATCTGGCGGAGGACGACGACAAGGTGGAAAAAGTGCGCGCGGTTAACGCCGGCGGCACGGAGCATATTGCCAGGGCCTGTAAAAAGCTTGGCTGTAAGATGATTTATCTCTCCACCGATTATGTGTTTGACGGGCTGGGAGACCAACCGTGGGAACCGGACTGCAGCGATTACCGTCCCATCAATGTTTACGGGCAGACAAAACTGGAGGGCGAACTGGCGGTACGGAACAACCTGGAACGCTATTTCATTGTCCGCATCGCATGGGTGTTTGGCGTAAACGGCAGGAACTTTATAAAGACGATGCTCAATCTGGGGAAAAAGACGGACACCTTGCGCGTAGTGGACGATCAGATCGGCACGCCGACGTATACCTACGATCTTGCCCGCCTGCTGGTGGATATGGCGCTTACCGAAAAATACGGATATTACCATGTGACCAACGAGGGCGGCTATATCAGTTGGTATGAGTTTACCAAAGCAATTTTTGACGAAGCCGTGCGCATGGGGCGAAGCGAGTATTCGCAGGAGCGCCTGAACGTATATCCGGTATCGACGGAAGAATACGGTGCAAAGGCAAAACGCCCGTTTAACTCCAGGCTGGATAAAAGAAAACTCAGAGAAAACGGATTTGAACCGCTGCCGACATGGCAGGACGCGCTGCGGCGCTATCTGCGGGAAATAGAATTTTAAGTACGGAGGAAATAAATGAGGACCTATCTGGTAACGGGAGGAGCCGGCTTTATCGGTTCCAATTATATTCATTATATGTTTCGCAAATACGGGAACAGCATCCGCATCATCAATGTGGACTGCCTGACTTACGCGGGAAATCTGGAAAATCTGCGCGATGTGGAAAAACGGGAAAACTATACGTTTATTAAGGCGGATATTACGGACAGCGCGGCGATTACAAAGATTTTTGAGGAAAACGAGATCGACCGCGTCGTGCATTTCGCGGCCGAAAGCCATGTGGACCGCAGCATCCGCAATCCGGAGGTATTTGTGCGCACAAACGTGCTGGGCACCCTTGTGATGCTGAACGCGGCGAAAGCCGCATGGGAACTGCCGGACGGAACATTCCGGGAAGACAAAAAATTTCTCCATGTTTCCACGGACGAGGTATACGGCTCTTTGGAGGACGAGGGAGAATACTTCTACGAAACAACGCCCTACGATCCGCACAGTCCCTATTCCGCCAGCAAGGCGTCTTCCGATCTGCTGGTGAAATCGTATATGGATACTTACCGTTTTCCGGCTAATATTACAAACTGCAGCAATAATTACGGGCCGTACCAGTTTCCGGAAAAGCTGATCCCGCTGATGATCAACAATGCGCTTCAGGGCAAAAAGCTTCCGGTATACGGAGACGGAAAAAATGTCCGCGACTGGCTGTATGTGGAAGACCATGCCAAGGGGATCGATTTGGTGCAGGAAAAAGGCAGGCTGTTTGAAACATACAATATCGGCGGCCATAACGAAAAACAGAATATCGAGATCATTCATATTATTCTGGACACTCTGCGGGAGCTGCTTCCGCCGGACGACCCCCGCCGCGCGTCCATAAATGAAACCCTGATTACCTATGTCACGGACCGCAAGGGACACGACCGCCGTTATGCGATCGCGCCGGATAAAATCCGCGCCGAACTGGGATGGGAGCCGGAAACAGCGTTTGCGGACGGCATCCGCAAAACCATCCGGTGGTTTCTGGAAAATGAGGAATGGATGAAGAACGTAACGAGCGGGGACTACCAGAACTATTATGAAGCCATGTATTCCGGGAAAGTCAGATAAGGGGGATGGCAGATGAAAGGAATTATACTTGCCGGCGGTGCGGGCACGCGCCTTTATCCGCTCACAAAATCCATATCAAAGCAGATCATGCCGGTCTATGACAAGCCGATGATTTATTATCCGCTGTCTACCCTGATGCTGGCGGGCATCCGCGAGATCCTGATTATTTCTACGCCGCGGGATCTGCCCGTTTTTGCTGGAGCGAACCGGGATCGATTATGAGACGGATTTTTCAGATGTGAGTCATGTAAATATCCTTGGCGCGGACAAGTATACTTCGTTTTTGGCGGATTATATCAGCGAGAAATATGATTTGCCGGATCATCGCGGGGACGAGGCATTTTCTTCTTGGGAAGCCGAATGGCGCAACTTCAAAGAAGAACAGACCCCTATGAGGGA
>CANQJX010000193.1 GCA_947624335.1 uncultured Marvinbryantia sp. | reverse complement strand
ATTTCTTCACCCCGCATTGCATTTTTTGGCATATTTTCAAATATAGTATGGCATAATTTCCGCAAAATGGCAAGAAAAAATATGCCGGTCCTTCCCGCGCATCCGCAGAGCCGTCCCGGCATATCGTTACCGTCACTTTCCGGGTTGGACCATCAACCCTGTGACAAAATGGATTTTACATGCGCCACTTCTTCCGCCGTCGCTTTGGCCGCCGGCACATAATACTGTTTGCTTCTTGCAATCTGATAGATTTCTTCCTGCGATGTTTCGCACTGGTTGCGGAACTGTTTGAGCGTCTGCTTCAGTTCTTTGTTTTCCGTCTGCGGGATCATTTCTCCGTAACGCACTAATTCTCCGTTGATGCCTGCAAGCGTATCCGATACCATTGTCTTTTCGTCCATCGTTGTCCCTCCTACTGTAAGAATTTCATAAGCTGCTGTTTCGATTCCATTGCGCTTTGCGCGGACTTCTGGAAAAACTGCTTAACGGTTGGGTCGGTCGCCTGCGTGGCATAGGCCGTCATCTTGCAGTGCGTGGTGGAAAAGCCGCCGATCAGATGACGCAGGTTTTGTAAATCGAGTTCTGATAATTCTGCCATAATAAAGCCCTCCTTATTGACGTTTCGTTACATTCCTAGTATGTCAGTAAGGAGGGTTTTTATTCTTATTTTCCGGAAAAGCTTTATAACCAGTTGTACATTTCCGCGTATTTATCCGCCGAAGCCTTCCAGGAGAAATCCGCCGCCATCGCGCGGTCAATCATCTTATTCCACTCGCGTTTTTTATCTACATAAACCGAATGTGCATAGCGGATGGTATTATACATCTCATGCGCATTGTAATTTGCAAAGCTGAAACCGGTTCCGGTCCCTTCGTATTCGTTATACGGGATGACCGTATCCTTTAAGCCGCCCGTCTCGCGCACGATCGGAAGCGTGCCGTAGCGCAGGCTCATCAGCTGGCTTAATCCGCACGGCTCAAACAGGGACGGCATCAGGAACGCATCGCAGGAGGCATAAATCTTATGCGACATTGCTTCGGAATAATAAATATTTGCCGATACTTTATCCGGATATTTCCATGCAAAGTGGCGGAACATATTTTCATAGCGCTCTTCGCCGGTGCCCAAAACAACGATCTGCCAATCCTGCTGACACATTTCTTCCATCATATAACTGATCAGGTCAAACCCCTTCTGATCCGTTAAGCGGGAGACAATCCCGATCATAAACATCTTATCGTTCTGGCGCAGGCCGAGTTCTTTCTGCAGCGCGATCTTATTTTTAATCTTCTCTTTGCGGAAGTTGCGCGCATTGTAATTCTTTTCGATCATCGTATCCGTTTCCGGATTATATTCGTCGTAATCAATGCCGTTTACAATACCGCGCAGGTCATGGGCGCGCGCCGCCATCAGCCCGTTTAAGTTCTCGCCGTAAAACGGCGTTTTAATTTCCTCCGCATAGGTGGGGCTCACCGTTGTCAGAGCATCCGCATACACCAGGCCGCCCTTCAGATAATTTGCGTCCCCGTATGCTTCCAGCTTATCCGGCGTAAAATAATAATCCGGCAGCCCGGTAATGTTCTTTACCGTCTTCATATCCCAGACGCCCTGAAATTTCAGATTGTGAATCGTCATAATCGATTTCATGTTTGCAAAAAACGGGCCGTCATGGAACTTATCTTTTAAAAATACCGGGATCAGGCCGGTCTGCCAGTCGTGGCAATGTACGATATCCGGCTGGAAGCCGATAACCGGCAGCGCGGACAGCGCCGCCTTGGAAAAGAACGCAAACTTTTCAATATCCTCATAAATATTTCCATAGGGCTTAAACCCGGAAAAATAATATTCATTGTCGATAAAATAGAACTGGATCCCGTCATAAACCGTCTCCAGAATGCCTACATACTGGCTGCGCCAGCCCAGATCCATATAAAAGTGGCTCACATAGTGCAGTTGATTTTTCAGATCTTCCCGCATACACAGATATTTTGGAAGAATCACACGCACATCAAATTCGTTTTTGTCCAGATATTTCGGGAGCGAGCCTACCACATCCGCCAAACCGCCTGTTTTAATAAACGGAACTCCTTCCGATGCTACAAAAAGTATCTTCTTCATGAAAAACCTCCCGTTCACTCGATGTATAATCTGCTTTTAGTATAAACCAACTTTGCCAAAAGGGCAACCGAAAACAGCGGAATCATTTCCTAATGTTTAAGGCGTCCGGGATACTATAATATTTAACAAAGATTGGATTGATTATACCATTGATCCGTTTTAGCGTCAATAAATTACAAAATATTTTATGCTCTTTACAGGCGCGTGCAGAGGGGTGTAGAATGTTGCTGAAAGGGAGGGTTGCATATGGCAAATTATCAGGTCATTCCCGGCATCGCCGGTATTTTCTTATTGGTAGGAGCCGTCTTTGCGGTCGTCGCCCTGATCCTGGGCAGATCCCTGGCAAAGAAAAAACATGTCTGCTCCGCCCAGACAATCGGAAAAATAACGGACTACCGCAGAATTGAACATACGGACTCAGACGGGAATGCCGTCCTTTTTTATCACGCCGTATTTTCCTATTATGCCAATGGGCGCGATTATAGCAGCCAGAGTTCTTTTGGCCGGACGCGGCCGAAATTTCCGGTCGGGCAGTCCATATTGATCCGTTACGACCCTGCAAATCCGGAAACTTATTATGTCCCGAAGGAAAATTACGGCGGTCTTGTAAAAATTTTCGGCTTTGTCAGCGCGCTTCTGATTGTTCTTGCGGCCGTTCTGTTTGGGGTATTCCTGAAATTTTCTCTGAATTTGTAACGAGCGTCAGAAATGAACGATCAAATCAAAAAAACCCTGCTTGTCAGGGTTTTTTTATGCCGCAGACCGGAATCGAACCGGTACGGGAGATTAGTCCCGCAGGATTTTAAGTCCTGTGCGTCTGCCAGTTCCGCCACTGCGGCAAAATGGGACCTATAGGGCTCGAACCTATGACCCTCTGCTTGTAAGGCAGATGCTCTCCCAGCTGAGCTAAGATCCCAAATATAAAACTATACCATAAATTGGCAACGACCCAGATCGGACTCGAACCGACGGCCTTCGCCGTGACAGGGCGACGCTCTAACCAACTGAGCCACTGGGCCAAAAACAGGTGCTGTGCCCTGAAAACTGCAGGGGAAAGCATGCACAAGGCCAAGCCCTCGGCCTATTAGTAGCAGTCAGCTCCATGCA
>CANQJX010000192.1 GCA_947624335.1 uncultured Marvinbryantia sp. | reverse complement strand
AGCACGGCGCTGCACACCTCCAGCGCATACTCCATTTCTGTGCCGGTAAAACTTTCCGGGCTGTATTCAAACGAATAATTCCCTTTTGCCTCTTCCGTAAGTTTTTTTAACAACTGCGCGCCGTCCACGGCGATCTGCAGGATTTCTTCTTTCGACTTGCGGAATACCTGCTCGCGCTGCGCGAACGAAGTGGAATTGTACACATGCACCACGGCTTTTTTTGCGCCCTCCAGGGCCTCAAACGTTTTGCGGATAATGTGTTCGCGCGCCTGCGTAAGCACCTGAATCGTCACGTCGTCCGGAATCAAATCCTGCTCGATCAGCGCCCGTAAAAACTGATACTCCGTTTCAGACGCTGCCGGAAAGCCCACCTCGATCTCCTTAAAGCCGATCCGCACCAGCAATTGAAAGAATTGGATCTTCTGCTGCAAGGTCATCGGGACAATCAGCGCCTGATTGCCGTCGCGCAGATCTACGCTGCACCAGATCGGCGCTTTTTCAATGTAATCCTTTTTCGCCCAGTCCATGCAGACTTCGGGCGGCATAAAATACTGTCTCTGATATTTCCGGTACTGTTCCATATTCTTCTCCTCCTGATGATTGTTTCTGTCTTTGATTGCAAAGGCAAAAAAAATCTTCCATCTCCTTTCCCAGAGACGAAAGACCAAATCTGTCCTACGCGGTACCACTCCTGTTTCATGGACGAACCATGCACTCATCCGATACAAATTATATCGTTCCCGGATAACGGCCGGGATTCCGTCTGCGTCTACTCACTGCAGCCTGTCTGTCTCTTATGCAGGCAGCGCAGTTTTGGGGCAGCCGCTCCAAGGCGAGTTCCAATTGCCTTCTCTGCCGTCTCGCACCGCCCGGCGGCTCTCTGAAATCAAACGCAACTGTACTATTCCTTTTCATCGCTTTTGTCTTTGCAGTTGTAGAACTAAGATAACACTTTTCCGTGTCCTTGTCAACCGTTGATTTTGAATTTTGCACTTGAAAAAGCGCCGATCGTTTGCTATACTAATAAACGTCCGGTTCGCAGACGGAAGCGGGCGCTTTTGAAACATCGGAGTGTGGCGTAGCTTGGTAGCGCGCTCGGCTGGGGGCCGAGAGGTCGCAAGTTCAAATCTTGTCACTCCGATTTTTCTTTTTTCTCTTTTTTCCTTTTTAGAATTTCGTTGGATCTTTGGTTTCGTTGGATCTTTGGGAGAATCTTCCGGGATTTCTTAGAAATATCTTAATTTACCCATGAAATTTTCACAATTTTATCATAGATTCTTTTTATATTCTATGCTATTATATTGATAGTCAGGCAGTGATTAATCGCAACATATTTATAATACCGAAAGGGGAGTTTGCTATGAGAAAAAAACATACTGCATCCGCAATCGCATGGCTGATGTCGTTATCGCTGATTTTTTCTTTTGTTTTTGGCACGGCCGCTTTTGCACAGGAGCCGGACGGCGAATACGCGCAGGAAGATTTTACGGATGACGGAAGCGGCGACGGCGCGCCGGACGCTGCGGTTTCCGACCCGGACGCGCCCTCTGTTTTCGTAATCACAAAATTTCCTGATTTTGAAAAAGACGAAAACGGACGCTATCTGGATCCCGATATTGAAAAGGACTTTGCGGCGCTGACGGCAGTTTGCGGCACGCCGCTCGATCTGCTGAAGCTTCCGGAAGATTTAAAAGTAGAAGGATATCTGGAAGCAGAGGGACCGGATTCCCCGGCAGAGCCGTTTGAACTGGAAGATATGGTCTGGAAATTAAAATCCGATACAGACGAGGTTTATTCGGAGACCAGCCCCGCCGGAACTTATACGTTCCTTCCCGATTTTGAAAAGTATGTAGAAGAACAGCTTCTGGAAAAACCGGATTTTTATGCGCAAATTAAACTGGAAGAAGGGCTCAAGCCCCTGGAGATCACAGTAACCGTTGCGGAAGAACCGGTAACCGAAACGTCCGCACAGGCTTCCACGGAACTGTCGGAGCCGTTCGACGATCCTCTCGTAAATCCGGACACAGCGCCGGAACCTTCCGGCGATCCTCTTGTAAATCCGGACACAGCGCCGGAACCTTCCACCGCGCCGGGCATCTTTACAGATCCCGCGCCCGAACCGGATATGTCGCAGGATCCGTCCGGCGGCGACGTCATTATCATCGGCGACGGCACTGCTTCCGATAACATGGGCGTGGACGACGGCACGGATGAAAATATCTTTGATAATCTGAATCCGGACGCGCTTTCCGGCGACGGGACAGACGACACCGCTTCCGGTATTCCCGCCGCGCCGCAGCAGCCGGACACGGAAGATCCCGACACGGCCGATACCAACACAACTGATACCAACGCGGCTGATACCAACGCGGCTGATACCAACGCGGCCGAACCGCAGACACAGAGTGAAGAGCCATCCGGCGACCCGTCTGCGCAGGATCCGTCGTCTTACAGTCCAAACAGCACGCCTCCGATCGCTCCGGCGCCTATCGCAGTGGAAGATACGATTACCGTGGAGATACAGGCGAACGGAACAACCATTCCGGGAAATACCGGAAAAGACAACACTTACTATGAGCTGAAAAAAGATACGACAACCACTATTTCGTATCAGGATCTGCCCTGCAATTTTGATTTAAGCAGCGTAAACGTCACCTTCCTTGACGCCACCGGCAACGAAGACCCAATGATCGTTTCGATCAGCGCGGAAGGTTCCGAACTGAGCGTTTCTGTTGACGGCGGCACGCCGGTTAATTTCTCCGCCGGCACGCCCGTTACCTATCAGGTTACCAAAGCCGGCGCTACTTATCCTGTATCGTTGTCGCTTGGAACGTGCGACCACACGCCGGGCAGCGGTCCTACCTGTACCGAACCGCAAATATGCACTGTCTGCAACAGCGTGCTGCAAAACGCGCTGGGACACGACTGGAAAGCGGCCACCTGCACGGAACCCAAAACCTGCAAACGCTGCGGCGCTGTAACGGGGAAAGCGCTCGGCCATAAGATGGGCGAATGGACGGTAGAAGAAGCCTCCACAGATTCCAAACACGGCACGGAAGCGCGTTATTGCCAGCGCGAGGGCTGCGACTATTATGAGACACGGCTGCTGAATATTATCGGCACGCCCGCCAATAACTATATCAGCGGGCTGACCGCCGGCGCCGATTACAGCCTGAACACCGTGCTTACGTTTAGCGCTTCCGGCTCGGCGATGGCAAACAAAGAACCGATCAACGGCGATATACGCTA
>CANQJX010000191.1 GCA_947624335.1 uncultured Marvinbryantia sp. | reverse complement strand
ATCATCCATTCGCGCCTGTCGCCCGGCGAGCGCTACGATCAGTTTATCCGCGCGAAAAACGGGGACATCGATGTGATGATCGGACCGCGTTCCGCGCTGTTTACGCCGTTTCCCAATCTGGGCGTGATCATTCTCGACGAGGAACACGAGCCGACTTATCAGAGCGAGTCGGCGCCCCGCTACCATGCGAGAGAAACGGCCATATACCGGGCGAAGCTGGAACACGCAAAAGTGATTCTGGGTTCCGCCACTCCGTCCATGGAAGCGTACAGCCGGGCAAAGAGCGGGGAATACCGGCTGTTTACCTTAAAAACGAGGGCGACGCAGAATTGCCTTGCGCGCGCCGTGGTAGTGGATATGCGTAAGGAACTGCGCCTGGGCAACCGTTCCATTCTTGGGGAGACGCTGCGCGGCGCAATAGAGGAGAGGCTGAAAAAGGGACAGCAGACGATCCTGTTTTTAAACAGGCGGGGCTATTCGGGCTTTCTCTCGTGCCGGTCGTGCGGCCATGTGATCATGTGCCCGCACTGCGACGTTTCGTTGTCCCTGCATGAGCGCAGGCGTCTTGTCTGCCACTATTGCGGGCATCAGGAAGAAAAGCCGCAGCGCTGCCCTGCGTGCGGCTCGGAATTTATCAGCGGATTTGGCGTCGGCACGCAGCAGGCGCAGCAGATGGTGCAAAAACAGTTTCCGAAGGCGCGCATCCTGCGCATGGATATGGATACCACCCGCGAAAAAGACGGGCATGAAAAAATCCTTTCCGCCTTTGCCAATCAGGAGGCGGATATTTTGATCGGCACGCAGATGATCGTCAAGGGACATGACTTTCCCAACGTGACGCTGGTGGGGATTCTGGCGGCGGATCTGTCTTTGTTTGCCGATGATTACCGCGCGGCGGAACGCACGTTCCAGCTGCTGACGCAGGCGGCGGGGCGCGCGGGGAGAGGAAGCGAGCCGGGCGAGGTGATCATCCAGACGTACGATCCGGAGCATTACTGCATCCGCACGGCGGCGGCGCAGGATTACGAGGCGTTTTACGAAGAAGAACTCGGCTACCGCATGGTCGCCGGCTATCCGCCGGCAAGAAAACTGCTTACCATCCACGGCGCCTGCGCCGACGCGGAACATTTACAGACCGCCATGGAATATTTAAAGCGGTTTCTTCTGAAACTATACAGGAACGGCGCGCCCAATGTGATCGGCCCGTCGGATGAAAGCATTGCGCGTATTCAGGAAGTATACCGCAAGGTGCTGTATGTGAAGGCGGACCAGACAGAACAGCTGACAGCGATAAAAGAGAGACTGGAACAATATATAGAAGCCAACGAAGGATATCGGAACGTAACGATACAGTTTGACATGGAATAAGCCAAACGGGAAAGGAGCGGCTATGGCAATCCGAAATATCAGAATTCAGGGCGACGCCGTGCTGGAGAAAAAATGCAGGCCGGTAAAGGAAATGACGCCGCGCATCCGGGAACTGGTCCGGGATATGTTTGACACGATGTATGAGCAGGACGGGGTCGGCCTCGCGGCGCCGCAGGTAGGCGTCCTGAAACGGATCGTGGTGATCGATACCGGGGAGGATCCGCATGTGCTGATTAATCCTGTGATTGAGGAGACATCCGGGGAACAGCGGGGATACGAGGGATGTTTAAGCCTTCCCAATAAAAGCGGGATTGTGACAAGACCTGATTTTGTGCGGGTGCGCGCGTTTGATGAGAATATGCAGGAGTATGTGCTGGAAGGGACGGAACTTCTGGCGCGGGCGATCTGCCATGAATGCGATCATCTGGAGGGAATCATGTATACGTCTCTTGTGGAAGGCAGACTTTACGACAATTCAGAGCTTTCGCAGGAGGGAGAGGAAGAGGAGTAGCCTATGAGGGTTGTATTTATGGGGACGCCGGATTTTGCGGTGGGAACGCTGCGGGCGCTTATCCCGCGCCATCAGGTGCTTGCCGCGGTCACGCAGCCGGATAAGCAAAAAGGGCGCGGCAGGGCGCTGCTCCCGCCGCCGGTGAAGAAGGAGGCGCAAAAAGCGGGGATTGCGGTCTTTCAGCCGGAAACTATGCGCGGAGAGGAATTTTTCAAACTGCTCAGAGAACTGCGCCCGGATGTGATCGTGGTCGTCGCGTTCGGCAGGCTGATCCCGCAAAAGATTCTGGAACTGCCCAGATACGGCTGCGTAAACGTTCACGCGTCGCTGCTTCCGAAATACCGCGGCGCCGCGCCGATCCAGTGGGCGGTGATCGACGGGGAGAAACGGTCGGGCGTTACTACGATGCAGATGAACGCGGGTTTGGATACCGGCGATATTCTGATGCAGGAGGAAGTGGAGCTGGCCCCGGATGAGACGGGCGGCAGCCTGTTTGATAAACTGAGCGCGGTGGGCGCCCGTCTTTTGCTGGAAACGCTGGACGCGCTGGAAAACGGAACCGTTACGCCGCGTCCGCAGCCCAAGGACAGCCCTACGCCCTATGCGGCGATGCTGACCAAACAAATGGGGCAGATCGACTGGAGCCGGAGCGCCGTGCAGATCGAGCGCCTGATCCGGGGGCTTTCCCCGTGGCCGGGCACTTATACGCATCTGGACGGGAAAACGTTAAAGATCTGGCGCGCGCATGTGGCCGCGGGAGGCGGACAAACGCCGGGCGCGGTATCGGCCGAGGACAAAAAGACGATCCGCGTGCAGACGGGAGACGGGATTCTGCTGATCGACGAGCTGCAGCTGGAGGGGAAAAAACGTATGGGGGCGGACGCTTTCCTGCGCGGATATACGATTTTGGAAGGAACCATGTTTCATTAGGACAGAAAGGGGTTTTGATCTATGCAATTTGCAATGCTGCTAAGTTATACGAATCATTATTACGGGTACGGCGGATACGGACGCCTGTATTTTGATCCCACGATGCTTCTGGCGCTGCTGGGACTGGCGCTGACGATGATTGCAAGCGCGAAAGTAAACGCCTCGTTTGCCAAATATAATCAGGTGCGCTGCATGGCGGGGCTGACGGGCGCCGAAGCGGCGGAACGCGTTCTGCATGCGGCGGGCATCTATGATGTACAGATCCGCCGTATCAGCGGGAAACTGACGGATCACTACGATCCCAGAAATAAAACATTAAATCTGTCGGACAGCACTTATGCTTCCGGCTCGGTTGCCGCCGTCTGCGTGGCGGCGCATGAGTGCGGCCATGCGATACAGGATCAGAAACAATACGGGCCGCTGGTGCTGCGCAGTATGCTGGTGCCGCCGGCAAACATCGGCGCGCAGCTTTCCTGGCCGATTTTTCTGGCCGGCCTTTTATTTTCGCTGCGCCCGCTGCTGCTTGCCGGAGTGATTCTGTTTTCTCTTGCCGTTCTGTTTCAGTTGATTACGCTTC
>CANQJX010000190.1 GCA_947624335.1 uncultured Marvinbryantia sp. | reverse complement strand
GAGGAGCAGCGCGTGCGCTTTGTCGCTTTAAAAAGGCCAGAAATCAGGCAAAGAAACCGGTTGCCGCCCTATTGGACACCAAAGGGCCGGAAATCCGTTTAAAGACTTTCCGCGAGGAAAACGTCCAGTTGGAAAAGGGACAGACATTCACGCTGACCGCGCGCGAAGTAGAAGGCGACCATACCATCGTCTCCATTACCTACGCGGATCTGGTAAAGGACGTAACCGCCGGGGACTGCGTTTTGCTGGACGACGGCTTGATCGAGCTGAAGGTCCGCGAGGTCACCTCCACGGATATTATCTGCGTTGTGCAAAACTCCGGCCCCATCTCCAACCGTAAGGGGGTAAACGTACCGAATGTTTCCCTGTCCATGCCGTTTGTCAGCGAAAAGGACCGCGAGGACATTCTTTTCGGCATCAAAATGGGATTTGACTTTATCGCCGCGTCCTTTACGCGCTCCGCCAACGACATACGCGAGATCCGAAAGATTCTGGAAGAACAGGGCTGCCGGACGATTCAGGTGATCGCCAAAATTGAAAATAAAGAAGGCGTGGATCATATTGACGAGATTTTGGAAGTGTCCGACGGCATTATGATCGCCCGCGGCGACATGGGCGTGGAAATTCCGTTTGAAGACGTGCCGGCGATCCAGAAAAAACTAATCAAAAAATCGATCGAAGCAGGCAAGATCGTCATTACCGCCACACAGATGCTGGATTCTATGATCACGCACCCGCGCCCCACCAGAGCGGAAGCGACGGACGTCGCCAATGCCATCTACGACGGCACAGGCGCGATTATGCTTTCCGGCGAAACAGCCGCCGGAAAATACCCGGTAGAAACCCTGCGGACAATGGTTCGCATCACGCTGCACACCGAAGCGGATATTGATTATGTAAACCGTTTTAACCACCGCGTAACGCACAGCGGCCATCAGAATATTACGGAAGCCATCGCCTACGCCACCTGCTCTACGGCGCATGACCTGAAGGCCTCCGCCATTGTAACCGTGACAAAATCCGGCAGCACGGCGCATATCATCGCAAAGTACCGCCCCGCCTGCCCGATCATCGGCTGCGCCACGCACCCGCATGTGTGCCGCCAGTTGAATCTGTGCTGGGGCATCCTCCCGATCCAGACCAAAGAGGAGCAGGATACGTTCGAGCTGTTTGAACATTCTCTGGAGGAATCCGTACAGGCCGGCCTGTTAAAAGACGGCGACGTGACCGTGATCACCGCGGGCGTGCCTCTCGGCATGTCGGGCACCACCAACCTGATCAACGTCCACATCGTCGGGGACGCCTATTAAGCAAATCAAAAAGGAACGGGAAACCCCGTTCCTTTTTCTGACAGATCGTGTTTTTTCTATTCTTCTTTGTCCGTAACCGCTTCGGTATCTTCTTCGCTGACGGTTTCGGTTTCTTCTGCGGCTTCTTCGGTTTCGTTCTCTGCGGCCGTTTCTTCCGTCGCGTCTTCCGCATCCGATTCGTCTTCGGCATCCGTCTCTTCTTCCGCGCCCAGCGTGCCTATATAATCGGTAAGCGCTGTAAGATCCGCGTCATAATACCGGATCGGCGCCTCATAAAATCTGTCAAAAGCAGAAAAGCCAACCCATGCGACGAGCAGCAGCACCACCGCATACCCGCCGATCTTTAACATCAGCTTTTCGCGTTTTTCTTTTTTCATAATCTTCTGCCGGTTCGCTTTTTGTTCCTTATAGCGGTCCACTTTTTCCTGACTCATATCTGTTTCTCCTCTATCTTACATTCTTGCACACAGACAATCCATATGCTCTTCCTTACAGTGTAACATAGATTTCAGAAAATTACACGCTTTTTTTTCATTCCTGGAAAAAATTTTTGCCGCTCTATAAAACAACAATGATGCCGCCGTCGCCGGCATACAGGCTGCTGATCCCGTTGGTGTCCTCAATAATCACATCTTTTACCCGGATGCGCTCCAGAATCGCTTCCTTTACCATCTGCGCCCGCTGCGGGCAGTTACAGTGCGTGATTGCAAGAATACGCTCTTCGGTATGTTCCGCCCGTTCCACAAGCAGCTCTACCATGCGCACCAGCGCTTTATTCATGCTGCGCACCTGCGCCAGCGCTTCAATCGTTCCCTCGCGCGTTCCGTGCATCACCGGCTTAATCTTTAACGCCGTCGCCAAAATAGCCTTCATGGTGCTGAGCCTGCCGTTTTTCCGCAGAGTGTCCAGGCTTTCCAGCACAAACATCGTCTGTTTCCCAGCGATAAACTCCTCCACCGTATCGATCACCTGCTCGAATGTCATTCCCGCCTGTTCACATTCCTGTATTTTCAGCCCCACCAGGGTTTCTCCCACAGATGCGGAGCAGGAATTGAACACATGCACCTTTTTATCCGGATGATCTTCTAAATAAATATTTTTCCCAAGTACCGCGCTGTTATAAGATCCGCTTAACTGTGCCGACAGGGTAACCGCGCTCCGCCCCGCAGTCGTAAGCGCTGCGGAAGGCCTCCGGAGAGGGACACGCAGATTTCGGGCAGTTCGGGCTTGCCGCCACCTTCGCCAGAAAGTCCGCCTGGTCAAACGTCTCGTCATCTACAATGACATGCTCGTCTACCTGAATCGTCAGCGCCACGTTTACAAAATGACCGTCTTTTTTCATTTCATCAGTCAATTCCCCGCAGCTGTCAATCACTACTCTATAACTCATGTCGATACCTCCCGACGTAGTTTTTAATACTACATCATCATAACACATATATTTCCGTTTGAAAAGTCTTTTCTTCTTTTCAATTTGAGATTTCTAAGATATACTATCAGTAGCCTTTACAAAGAAAGGAAACTTGCGCATGATCTCCCTGCAAATTACCGAACTGAAAACTTTTATGAACCATCTGTTTCTCAAAGAAACCTTCGACGCGTTTGCGCTTACCGAGGCGTCGTTCCTCACGTTTTGTTCGTTTCATATCGACGGACAGTTCCAAAAAGAATATTATTCCCCGGAGGAACTGGAAATACAGCAGATGTCGCAGCTTCCTTACGCCTTTTGGCGTCAGGTGCGCCCGTTTTGCCTGGAGCTGATAAAGGGAAAGCATACGCCGCTGGAATTCCGGATTATCCTGCGCCTGTCAAAAGCAGATACGCAAAAACTTCTTTCCTCGGCAAACCTCTCCCTTCGCGCAGACGACATTGACGGCCTGTTTTTAAATCTGCATTATAAGGGAACCCTTACCTGTACAACCGGCACTTCCCTCCGTTTCTTTACCCTCGATAAAACGCTCGACCATGTATGGGACGACGCGGTCAAAAAATTCCTTCAGAAATTTTGTTAGCACTCGTTTAAAATGAGTGCTAATTTTTTCTTGACATTTTATAATTCGGGTATTAAGATATGCT
>CANQJX010000189.1 GCA_947624335.1 uncultured Marvinbryantia sp. | reverse complement strand
GATAATCTTTCTTCCGGTAAGCCCGGCGTCTCCCTGCGGCCCTCCGATCACAAAACGCCCGGTCGGATTGACAAAAAATTTGGTCTGCTCGTCCACCATATCCGCAGGCAGGATCTCGTCAAACACATATTTCTTGATATCCGCATGAATCTGCTCCTGGCTTACATCGGGATCGTGCTGCGTGGAAAGCACTACCGCGTCCAGGCGAACCGGCCTGTCCTTCTCATCGTATTCCACGGATACCTGCGTTTTCCCGTCTGGGCGCAGATACGGCAGCGTTCCATCCTTTCGCACCTGCGTCAGCCGGCGCGCCAGCTTGTGCGCCAATGAAATCGGATACGGCATATATTCGGGGGTCTCGTTGGTCGCAAAACCAAACATCATTCCCTGGTCGCCCGCGCCGATTGCTTCGATCTCGTCGTCCGTCATCATATTTTCTTTTGCTTCCAGCGCTTTATCCACGCCCATCGCAATATCCTGCGACTGTTCGTCGATCGCCGTAATCACGCCGCAGGTTTCCGCGTCGAATCCGTATTTTCCTCTGGTATATCCGATCTCGCGCACCGTGTCGCGCACGATCTTCTGAATATCCACATAGGCTTTCGTGGTAATCTCGCCCATAACCAGAACCATGCCCGTAGTCGTGGCTGTCTCGCATGCCACGCGGCTCATCGGATCCTGCTCCAAAAGCGCGTCGAGAATCGCGTCGGAAATGGCGTCGCACATTTTATCCGGATGTCCTTCCGTTACTGATTCTGAAGTAAACAGCTTTCTTTCCATCGTTCGTCCTCCTATATGCTAAAAAAGGGAGTCCGTATAGGACTCCCTATCCCATTGTCAACCGACCCGCAGCTTGAATTTCTGAATTTCTTTTTCGCTGGAGACCTTTTCGATCTCCGCCCCAAGACTGCGCAGTTTTTCTTCAAAGTTTTCATATCCGCGCTGGATGTAAACAATATCGTCCACCACTGTAATTCCCTCGGCCGCCAGTCCCGCGATTACCAGCGCCGCGCCGGCGCGAAGATCCGGAGCGCTTACCCGCGCGCCCGTCAGCTTCTCCGTCCCGTAGATGATCGCCGTATTGCCTTCTACCTTAATATCGGCGCCCATGCGCACCAGTTCGTCCACATATTTAAAACGGTTTTCAAAAATGCTTTCCGTTACAAGGCTGGTCCCGCTCGCCAGTGAAAGCGCTACGCCGATCTGCGGCTGCATATCCGTGGGATAACCGGGATACGGCAATGTCTTTACGTTTGTATTGGTCAGCCGTCTGGTCGCCACCACACGAACCGCGTCGTCAAATTCCTCCACCTGGCAGCCGATTTCCGCCAGCTTTGCGGACGTGGCTTCCAGATGCTTGGGAATCACGTTCTTTACAATCACGTCTCCCTTTGTAACTGCCGCGGCAAACATAAAGGTGCCTGCTTCAATCTGATCCGGGATAATGGAATATTCCGTCGCGTGAAGCTTTTCTACGCCCCGGATGCGAATAACATCCGTTCCGGCGCCCTTGATGTTCGCTCCCATGCTGTTCAGGAAGTTCGCAACGTCTACAACGTGCGGCTCTTTTGCCGCATTCTCAATGATGGTGCGGCCTTCCGCCATAGACGCCGCCATCATAATGTTAATCGTCGCGCCCACGGAGACGGTATCCAGATAGATATGGCCTCCCTTTAAATGATCCGCCTGCGCAATGATTGCGCCATGCGAAATTCTGGTCGTCGCGCCAAGCGCTTTAAAGCCCTTTAAATGAAGGTCGATGGGCCGGCTGCCGATATTGCATCCGCCCGGAAGCGGCACTTCCGCCTTTTTATACTTGCCGAGCAGCGCGCCCAGCAGATAATAAGATGCTCTGATTTTCTTGATATACTCGTAATCTACGCTGATGCTTCCGATTTCGGACCCGTTGATGAGAACCGTCGTTCTTCCGATTCTCTCTACTTTTGCTCCAATCTGGCCGATTGCTTCCAGCAGCACATGAATGTCCTGCACATCCGGCAGATTATCAATGCGAACGGTATCATCCGTCATAATAGCCGCCGCAAGAATACCCAAAGCCGCATTCTTTGCGCCGCCAATTTCTACCTCGCCGACGAGAGGATTCCCGCCTTTGATAATGTACTGTTCCATTAGGCACCTCGAAATATTTTATTTACACTCTTCCCCTGTGTATTTTGTCCCGGCTTTGCACAGCCGGAATCTGCTGCGCGGCGCGCGCGAACTGCGCTTCGCCTGTGCGCGTTACCCCTTATGTGAAAATCACTTTTTCGCCTTTAACGAACATTATACCACATTTTGCCGATTTGTAAACAAAAATTAAATGTTCGACATAGTTTCATCAAATTTCGACACGCTTTTGAAACAATATCTGGTGCTATCCTTTATGATTTGTGAAAAAAAATACCAGATATTGAAATATTTTTATTTTTTCTTACGGGACTCCTTTTTTACGGAATACCCAAACGTTCCCAGGATCCGGCCCAGCGCGTGATATTCGCCGTGAGAATAAGCGATCGGCCGGCTTTCGCTAAGATGAAATTTCCCGTTTTCATCCAAATAAGTCCCGTCGATATGTACCGCCAGCACCTTTGCCAAAAACATGTGGTGGGAGCCAAGTTCCAAAACCTGCGTCGTTTTACATTCGATGTTAACGGGACTTTCTTTGATTCCGGGCGCACCGATAAACTGCGACGGTTCCTCCGTCAGATGCAGCGTCTTAAATTTATCCGTGTCTTTTCCGGAACGCACGCCGCAAAAATCCGCTGCGCGCGCCAGTTCCTCCGTAGTCAGATTGACCACAAACTCGCCCGTTTCCTTTAAAATCGCATAAGAATATCTTTCCGGGCGCACCGAAATAAAAAGCATCGCCGGATTGGTGCAGACGGTTCCCGTCCACGCGACCGTCAGGATATTCGGTTTTTCTCCTTCCCGTCTGCAGCTTACCATGACCGCGGGCAGCGGATAAAGCATATTGCCCGCTTTCCAGATCTGTTTTTCCATAACGTTTCCTCCGTCTTATTGCTGAAGCGCGGAAAACAGCGCGGGGATCAGCTGTTTTTTGCGGGAAACAATCCCCGGCAGAATAACCGAACCGTTTTCTACCGTCTTTCCAAACGCTTCTTTCACCAGTTTTTCCGCGCCCTTTCCGAAGCACAAAAGCTCGGTGGATTCGTTGATGATATCGGTCAGCATGAAAAACAGCATGGTAAGGCGCTGGCTTTCAAACGCCGTGCGCATATAGGCAAGCAGTTTTTCTTTTGCCTGCGCCAGTTCTCCTTCCGTCATGGAAGTGATCTGCGCCACGCCGAACGTCGTCTCGTCCTGCTCAAATTTCTTAAAATCCTGATAAAAAATTTCCTCGGCGGATTTGCTTTTCAGATTGCTGCCCGCCATAAACATTTCCGCGGCAAATGTTTCGCAGTTGATT
>CANQJX010000188.1 GCA_947624335.1 uncultured Marvinbryantia sp. | reverse complement strand
GCGGAAAGCGTCGTAAGCAGATCTGTTTTCAGCCAGTTCTGCAGATACTGCTGCCCGGACGCAACCAGTTCCATCACCTTCGCGCGCGCCTCGCTGTCCGTTGCCAGATATTCGTTCAGCTTTTTCATCTGGGCATTGATCATGCCCGGAAGCCGGGCGGCAAGATCGCTGATGCTCGCGGTAAGTTCCGGCAGAACCAGCGCGCAGAATAAAAGAACGATTCCAAAGGCGAGAAGCATTGTAAAAAGAACCGACAGCACTCTTGCAAACCGCTTTTTGGCAAGCCACCGCTCAAGCATCTGCTGCACGGGGCAAAGCACATAAGCAATCGCCATACCAATCAGAATTGGCTGCAGCGCGGAAAAAATAACCGATAAAAAAGAAACGATATCGTCTATGCGAAGGACAAGAAAGAAAAACAGGATTGTCACCGCAAGGCTAAAAAAAAGAGTTAGTCCCAGTTTTATATAATGTTGATCTTTTTGCTCCATAAGATACCTCCAGGCCGGATAAACGGCAAGAGGGAAAACGAACCGTTTTCCCTCCGCCTTTACCGCTTAAAATCAGCTTTTCTTTATTCTTTGTCAGCGGCATACAGGCCAACCAGTTTGCTCAGATGAGCATGTTTTGCCTTCGCCTCCGCCTCAGATTTTGCAAAGAGCCTTGCTGCCTTTTCCGGATTTGCACGTTTCAGCGAATTGTAACGTACCTCTCCATCTAAGAAGCCCTGATACCCTTCGTATTCCGGAGCCTTGCTGTCCAGGCTGAACGCATCCTTGCCTTCCGCCGCCAGCGCCGGATTGTAACGGAAGTTGTACCAGTAGCCAGCCTTTACAGCCAGCTCTTCCTCGGTCTGCGCCTTGCTCATGCCCTTCTTGATCCCGTGGTTAATACACGGAGCATAGGCGATGATCAGCGACGGTCCCGGATAAGCCTCCGCTTCGGAGATTGCTTTTACGGTCTGGTTGAAATCGGCGCCCATTGCAATCTGCGCTACATATACATAGCCGTACGTCATAGCAATGCCGGCAAGGTCTTTTTTCTTCACTTCTTTTCCGCCTGCCGCGAACTGCGCAACCGCGCCGGTCGGAGTAGCCTTGGAGGACTGTCCGCCTGTATTGGAGTAAACCTCGGTATCAAATACCATGATGTTTACATCCTGTCCGCTTGCAAGAACATGGTCTACGCCGCCGAAGCCGATATCATAAGCCCAGCCGTCGCCGCCGAAGATCCACTGGGATTTCTTTGCCAGGAAATCTTTGCTTTTCAGAATTTCTTTGCACGCATCGCATCCGCACGCCTCGCATGCCGCAACCAGCTTATTGGTGGCCGGGCCGTTGGTAACGCCTACGGAGAACGTATCCAGCCATTCCTGCGCCGCAGCTTTTACATCCCCGCTGCAGGAATCGCAGTCCAGAAGCGCCGCAACCTTTGTCTTCAGTCCGTCGCGGATCGCTCTTTGCGCCAGGAACATGCCGTAGCCGTATTCTGCGTTATCTTCAAACAGGGAGTTCGCCCATGCCGGACCCTGTCCCTTTGCATTTACCGTATACGGAGTAGACGGTGAGGAGTTCCCCCAGATGCTGGAGCATCCGGTAGCGTTCGCAATATACATTCTGTCGCCAAACAACTGTGTGATCAGTTTCGCATACGGCGTCTCGCCGCAGCCCGCGCATGCGCCTGAGAACTCAAGCAGCGGCTGTTTGAACTGGCTGCCCTTTACCGTATTCTCTTTGAACTTCTCTACAACGTCTTCCTTGATCGGGAGCGTTACGCCATAATCGAAGTATTTCTGGCTGTCTGCGTTTGCTTCCATGTTTTCCATGGTAAGCGCTTTCGCGCCCTTCTTGCCCGGGCACACATTTGCGCAGGAGCCGCATCCCGTACAGTCGTAAGCGGATACCACCATTGCAAATTTGTAGCCGTCCATACCGGTAAGCGGCAGCGTCTTCAATCCTTCCGGAGCTGCTGCAGCTTCCGCCTCTGTCATAGCAATCGGACGGATTACCGCATGCGGGCAGACATAAGAGCAGCGGTTACACTGAATACAGTTTTCCGGATTCCATACCGGAATATCAACCGCAATACCGCGCTTCTCATATGCGGCCGCGCCTGACGGTGTGGAACCGTCCACATAATCCTTGAACGCGGATACCGGAAGCGTATTGCCTTCCTGTGCGTTTACTTTGTTCTGAATGTTGTTGACGAAATCTACCACATCCGCTCTGGAACCGGTTGCAATCTTAACGGCAAGGCCCTCGTCCTGCGCGTTCTTCCAGCTTTCCGGAACGGTGATCTCTACTACCTGCTTCGCGCCGGCGTCGATCGCGTCGTAGTTCATCTGTACAATCGCATCGCCTTTTCTTCCGTAAGTTGCCTTTGCGGCGGCCTTCATCAGTTCAATCGCCTGTTCTTCCGGAATGATGTTTGCCAGTTTGAAGAACGCGGACTGCAGTACGGTGTTGATACGTCCGCCAAGGCCGATCTCTTTGCCGATCTTAATACCGTCGATCACATAGAATTTAATGTTATGGTTTGCGATAAAGCTCTTTACCTGTCCCGGAAGATGCTGCTCGATGCCTTCCATATCCCACGGGCAGTTCAGAAGGAACGTACCGCCGTCTACCAGTTCCTGCACCATGTTATACTTTCTTACATAGGACGGGTTGTGGCAGGCAACAAAGTTAGCCTTATGGATCAGGTAAGTGGATTTGATCGGTTTCTTACCGAAACGCAGGTGGGACATGGTCACACCGCCGGACTTCTTGGAGTCATAATCAAAGTAAGCCTGCGCGTACATATCGGTGTTATCGCCGATGATCTTAATCGAGTTCTTGTTGGCGCCTACGGTGCCGTCCGCGCCAAGACCCCAGAACTTGCAGTTGATCGTTCCTTCCGGAGTGGTGACAAGCGGCTCGCCAAGCGGCAGGGACAAGTTGGTAACATCGTCCTCAATGCCGATGGTAAATCTCTGTTTTTCGCTGTTCTTAAATACCGCGACGATCTGCGCCGGCGTGGTATCTTTGGAGCCAAGGCCATAACGTCCGGTGAAAATCGGAACATCGTTGAACTTCGTTCCTTTCAGCGCCGCTACTACGTCCAGATAAAGCGGTTCGCCAAGAGAACCCGGTTCTTTTGTTCTGTCTAATACGGAAATCTGTTTTACGCTGTCCGGAATTGCGGCAACGAGCGCTTCCGCGCTGAACGGTCTGTAAAGGCGAACCTTTACCACGCCCACTTTCTCGCCGGCCGCCATCAGATAATCGATGGTTTCCTCAATCGTATCGCAGACGCTTCCCATAGCGATGATTACTTTTTCTGCATCCGCCGCGCCGTAGTAATTAAACAGTTTATAATCGGTGCCGATCTTCGCGTTTACTTTGTCCATGTATTCCTGCACGATTCCCGGCAGCGCGTCATAGTACGGGTTGCAGGCCTCTCTTGCCTGGAAGAAGATATCCGGGTTCT
>CANQJX010000187.1 GCA_947624335.1 uncultured Marvinbryantia sp. | reverse complement strand
GATCTTGGACGGATCCGACCTGTTTTTCAGATAGGCCGGAATGAAGTCCATCGGCCCCGGCCGATAGAGCGAGATCCCCGCGATGAGATCTTCGAGACAGTTGGGTTGCAGCTGTTTCATGAAGCGTTTCATCCCGCCTTGCTCGAGTTGGAACACGGCGTCGGTGTCCCCCTCCGCAATGAGTTCGTAGGCCCTGGGATCGTTGCACTCCTGTCCGAATTCGATCGTTACGCCCGTATCTTCATATATATAGTCGCATGCCTTTTTAATATCCGTGAGCGTCGCGAGCGCGAGGAAGTCCATCTTCAGCATTCCGATGGATTCCACTTCTTTCATATCGAATTGCGTGGTGATATCTTCTCCGTTCCTCGAAAGCGGAACGTTGTCTGCGATCTTTTTCCGGCAGATGACGACGGGCAAAGTGGTCGTTATGGGACGCAGGACGCTGGAGAGCTTTCCGGGCGGAATGCCCTTAAAAAACCGGCGCAATATTGTACTGACCAGAAACGAAGCGTACAGCGTCAAAGACGCGGTTGTGGAACACAGCATGGAAGCATTGCTTGCGGAATTAAAAAAATATAACAGCGACGATATTTATGTGATCGGCGGAGACAGCGTTTACCGCCAGTTGCTTCCGTACTGCCGCATAGCGCATGTGACAAAGATTGACCATGTCTATCAGGCGGATACTTATTTCCCCGATCTGGACAAGATGGAAAACTGGACCGTTGCAGGCGACAGCGAAGAACAGACTTATTTTGATCTGGAATACCGTTTTGTGCTGTATGAGAACCAGGATGTGCGCCCGCTCTAAAAAGCGGCGCCATGCTGAAAAAAAGTTTGCCAACCACGGATATTTTTGTTATACTACAATATTAGATGCGGAAACACTAAGAACGATATCACAATGATACGGGGAAAAGTAAATGTGCGGAATAGTTGGCTTTGTGGGAAGACAGGGGAAAAAAGAAGAAATTTTGGACAGGATGATGGACGTGATCAAACATCGCGGTCCGGATTCGGAAGGGAAATATACGACAAGTGAAGTGGCGCTTGGTTTTCGGCGCTTAAGCATTATTGATCTGGAGAGCGGTTCTCAGCCGATGTTTAATGAGGATGGAGAGATCGCTTTAATCTTTAACGGAGAAATTTATAACAGCCCGGAGCTGCGCGAGCGTTTTCAGGCGAAGGGACATGTGTTTGCAAACCGTTCCGACTCGGAAACGCTGATTCACGGCTATGAGGAGTACGGAGAAAAGCTGGTGCATGAACTGCGCGGGATGTTCGGCTTTGCGATTTGGGATAACCGCAAAAAGCGTCTGTTTCTGGCACGGGATTTTTTTGGCATTAAGCCGGTATACTATGCGATGATCAACAAAAATCTCGTTTTTGCGTCGGAGATAAAAAGTATTCTGGAATTTCCGGGATTCAAAAAAGAAGTCAACATGGAGGCGCTGGAGCAGTATCTGTCGTTTCAGTATTCGGCGCTGCCGGAAACCTTTTTCAAGGGAGTGTACCGCCTTCTTCCGGGGCACTATCTTACTTACTGCAACGGGGAACTGAACACCACGCAGTATTTCGACCCCACGTTAGAGCCGGTATCAAAAGACAGCCAGGAAGTCCTGGTAAAAAAGCTGGACGAGGTTCTGGAGGATTCGGTGCAGAAGCATATGCTGTCGGACGTGGAAGTGGGCGCGTTTTTATCCAGCGGCGTGGATTCCAGCTATATTGCGGCAAAATATTCCGGCAAAAAAACGTTTACCGTTGGATTCTTTGATAAGAATAATCCTTATAACGAAACGCATTATGCGGAAGAATGCGCAAACTATCTGGGGCTTGAGAATTACAGCCATACGATCACGGAAGAAGAATACTGGGACGAGATGCCTAAGATTATGTACCATATGGATGAACCGCTGGCGGATCCGGCGGCGATCGCGCTTTATTTTGTGGCGCGCGAGGCGGCAAAGTATGTCAAGGTGGTTACTTCCGGCGAGGGCGCGGACGAATTTTTCGGAGGCTATACGATCTACCGCGAACCGCTGTCCCTGCGCTGGCTGAGCTGGATGCCGAAAAGCTGGCGCAAAGCAATGGCAAATATGGCGGAAAAGCTTCCCGAAGGCGTCAAGGGAAGAAACTATATCATCCGCGCCAGCAAGTCGGTGCAGGAACGCTTTATCGGGAACGCCAATATTTTTACCGAACAGGAGCGCCGGCAGCTTCTAAAGGCGAAGACAAAGGCGGTAAGCCCGCAGGAGTTTCTGGATCCGCAATATAAAAAGATGGGCGCGTACGACGACACCACCAAAATGCAGTACATCGACCTGACAAACTGGCTGCCGGGAGATATTCTTTTAAAAGCGGATAAGATGAGCATGGCGCATTCGCTGGAGCTGCGCGTGCCGTTTCTGGATAAAGAAGTTTTTGAAGTGGCGCGCCAAATCCGCACGGGTATGAAACTTAAGGACAGAACGACGAAATTTGCTTTCCGCCGGGTGGCGGAAAAGTATCTGCCCGAATTTACCACCAACAAAAAAAAGCTGGGATTTCCGGTGCCGATCCGCGTATGGCTCAAAAACGACACGGGCTATACAAAGGTAAAGGAAGCCTTTACCACGCAGGCGGCAGGCCGCTTCTTCCAGACAGACCTGCTCCTTCGCATTTTGGACGAGCATAAAAACGGCGTGCGTGATAACAGCCGTAAGGTCTGGACCGTATATACCTTCCTGATATGGTATCAGGTATTTTTTGAGGGTCAGGCATGACAAAACAGGAATTTGAAAAACTTGCGGAAAAGATCGTCTTCTTAGACGGGGCGACCGGCTCGAACCTGATGAAAGCGGGGATGCCAAGAGGCGTCTGCGCCGAACAGTGGATTCTGGAGCATGCGGATGTGCTGGTTGATCTTCAGCGGGCCTATGTAAAGGCGGGGAGCCAGATCGTGTATGCGCCGACCTTTGGCGCAAACCGCCTTAATCTTGCCTCGCACGGGCTTCTGGATCAAATTGGCGATATGAACAGGCGGCTGGTGGAATTAAGCCAAAGAGCGGCGGACGGCCGCGCGTATGTGGCGGGCGACGTTACCACCGGCGGAAGAATGCTGGGCGCGTCGGCGGATGCAACGTACGAGGAGGCTTATGAGCGTTACCGGGAGCAGATCGCGTATCTTGCGGAAGCGGGCGTGGATCTGATTGTGGCGGAGACCATGATCGGCATAGACGAGACAGTGGCGGCGGTGGAAGCGGCGCAAAGCGTCTGCAATCTGCCGGTTCTGTGCAGCATGACGGTGCAGGCGGACGGAAGCCTGTTTTTTGGCGGCACGGCGCAGGCAGCGCTGGAGACGCTGCAGGAAGTGGGCGCGTCGGCGGTGGGGATTAACTGCTCCGTCGGCCCGGATCAGCTGATTTCGGTCGTCGCCAATTTGAAAGCGATTGCAAAAGTACCCGTCATTGCCAAGCCGAATGCCGGAATGCCGGTTATCACGG
>CANQJX010000186.1 GCA_947624335.1 uncultured Marvinbryantia sp. | reverse complement strand
TGCGCGAGTGGCTCAGTTGGTGGAGCGCGACCTTGCCAAGGTCGAGGCCGCGGGTTCGAGTCCCGTCTCGCGCTCTTAGAAAATGGCTTGCTTAAGCCATTTTTTTATTGAACAAATAGTATAATATACAATCGGGTGATTTGATGAGAAAAAGCAAAACGCGGGCGCAGATACTGGAGGTACTGCGTGAACAAAAAAGACCGATGTGCGCCAGGGAAATCGCGCTGGCGCTGCCGGAGGCGAAAGAAATTACAATCCATAAAGGGCTTCAGAAGCTCTTGGAAAACGACGTCATACGCGTGGCCGGAAAAGTGCAGAATACAAAAAATTACGCGCGCACTTATACCATTAACCCGCAATATGAAGAAAAGCTTCAGGACGAGTATGTGCGCATCCTTTCGTCCAATTTTCACTTTGTATGCAACTTTGTGAAAAAAACGCCCTTTTCCGACGAAGAGCTGGCCGTCCTGCGGCGGATACTGGACGAAAGAATCAAAAAAGAAAGCTGACATTCCTATGTCAACTTTTTTTATTCCCTTTTTCCGGATTCCCATTTTCGGGAGTAAAATATAAATGCCGGGAATTCTTTAGTTGACGGTTGCAATCAAAAACTGATTTGAGTATAATAAAAATGCCGGACGCCGTCCGGCATCAGAATCAGAAAACGGAGGATAAATATGGGCGGTTTTTTTGCGGTGGCATCAAAGAATGATTGTGTATTTGACTTGTTTTTCGGCGTAGATTATCATTCCCATCTCGGTACGCGCAGGGGAGGAATGGCAGTTTACGGAAAAAATGGTTTTGACAGAGCGATTCATAATATTGAAAATTCCCCTTTCCGGACGAAGTTTGAAAAAGATGCGAACGAAATGAAAGGAAATATGGGAATCGGCTGTATTTCCGATTACGAGCCGCAGCCTCTGCTCCTGCGTTCCCATCACGGGACCTATGTGATCAGTACCGTAGGAAAAATTAACAATATGGACGAAATTGTAGCGGAGCTTTTACAGTCCGGACATACGCATTTTATGGAGATGACATCCGGCGAAATCAACGCGACGGAGCTGGTGGGAATCCTGATCAATCAAAAAGAAAACATAGTGGACGGCATCCGCTACGCGCAGGAAAAGATTAACGGCTCCCTGACGCTTCTTCTGCTCACGCAGAAGGGAATTTACATCGCGCGGGACAGGCTGGGCAGAACCCCGGTAGCGCTGGGGAAAAAAGAAGGCGCGTACTGCGCTTCGTTTGAAAGCTTTGCCTATCTGAATCTCGGTTACGAGGAGTACCGCGAACTGGGGCCGGGCGAGATCGTTGTGGTAACGCCCGAAGAAGTGGTAACTCTGGTAAAACCCGGGAAGAAAATGAAAATTTGTACCTTTTTATGGATATATTATGGATATCCGTCTTCTTCCTACGAAGGAGTCAGCGTCGAGGAAATGCGTTACCGCTGCGGGGAACTTCTGGCAAAGAGGGATTCGGTAACGCCCGATAATGTTGCCGGCGTACCGGATTCCGGAACAGCGCATGCCATTGGCTATGCAAATGAGTCCGGCATACCGTTTTCCAGGCCGCTGATCAAGTATACGCCCACCTGGCCGCGTTCTTTTATGCCGACGATGCAGAGCAGGCGCAACCAGATCGCAAAGATGAAACTGATTCCGGTTCACAATTTAATTAAGGGAAAACGCCTGCTGCTGATTGACGATTCCATTGTCCGCGGCACGCAGCTGCGGGAGACGGCGGAGTTTCTCTATCGCAGCGGCGCAAAGGAAGTACATGTGCGGCCGGCATGTCCGCCGCTGATCTATGGATGTAAATTCCTCAATTTTTCCAGATCCACCTCGGACATGGATCTGATTACGCGGAGGATTATTCAGAGATTTGAGGGCGAGGACGCCGAAAAATACTTAGAAGAATATGCAGATCCGGATTCCGAACGCTACCACAAGATGGTGGAAGCGATTGGAAGAGAAATGAATTTTTCAAGCCTGCGCTATCATCGCCTGGACGACATGGTCGAGTCGGTAGGCATCGATGCGTCGAACCTTTGCACCTATTGCTGGAACGGGAAAGAATAGTGCGGACGAATTGAGGTAAGAGATGACAGATTGGAACTATTACGGTCTGTCCGCCGCGGAGGTGGAAGACCGCGCGATGATGGGGCGCACGAACCGTACGGACATCAGCGTATCAAAGAGCAAAAAGGATATTGTCAGGGAACATACGCTAACGTATTTTAATTTCCTGAATCTGTTTCTGGCCATTCTGGTCGCCTTTACCGGCCAGTTTAAAAACATGGCTTTTATGGGGATCATTCTCATCAACACCGCGATCGGCATTGTCCAGGAATGGAAAGTAAAAAAGCTGATCGATCAGATTTCCGTGATGACGGTGCAGTGGGTGGATGTGATCCGCGACGGACAGCGCCAAAAGGTGGAAGTCGATCAGGTGGTGATGGACGATATCCTCGTTGTGGAAAACGGGGATCAGGTCTGCGCGGACTGCACGCTGCTGGAGTCGGATAGGATCGAGGTAAATGAGTCCATGCTCACCGGGGAATCCAAACCCGTAAAAAAGAAGGCCGGCGACAGCCTTCTGTCCGGCAGCTATCTGGTAGCCGGCAGCGGCGTTGCGAAAGTGTATCATGTCGGGGAAGAAAACTACGCGGTGTCGCTGGCAAAGAAGGCAAGGATCAAAAAACGCGCATCCTCCGAGATGCAGGAGACGATCCGCAAAATTATTAAAATTGACGGATTCCTGCTGATTCCGGTAGGGATTCTTTTGCTAATGTCGCAGTTAAAGATTGAAGGGATTACCACCAACGACGCGATTGTCAATATGGTTGCCGGCGTGATCGGCATGATACCGGAAGGACTGGTGCTGCTGACCAGCATTTCATTTGTTCTGGGCGTAGGACGCCTTGCTTCCAAAAAGGCTCTGGTGCAGGAGATGGAATCTATCGAGGCGCTGGCGCGGGTGGACGTTCTCTGCCTGGATAAGACGGGAACGATCACCACAGGCGATCTGGACGTCGTCGACATCGTGCCGTTTCATGCGGACCGGGAATGGATCGCCCAGATCATGGGCGAGATAGCGGGGCTGTTTGATGACGTAAACGCCACGCAGGAAGCAATCAAAAAATATTTTAAACCGTCCAACGTGTGGAAGGCAACAGATAAGATTCCGTTTTCTTCGGAACGGAAATTCCGCGCGGCGCAGTTTGAAGAACAGGGCGGATTTGTGCTGGGCGCTCCCGAATTTTTAAAGCCGGACGATACGGAACTTCTGGAAACGGCAAACGGCTATTTTGAACAGGGACTGCGCGTGCTGCTTCTGGGGCAGGCGGACGTTGACGGGGAGCGCAGCGAGGTAAGCAATGTAAAAGAGCTTGCGCTGGTGCTGATTTCAGACCGGATCCGCACGGAGGCGGCGGATACGTTCTCTTATTTCAAAGAGCAAAATGTGTCGATTAAGGTAATCTCCGGCGATAATCCGGTAACCGTTTCGCATAT
>CANQJX010000185.1 GCA_947624335.1 uncultured Marvinbryantia sp. | reverse complement strand
GGCTCGGCTATGACCTGAAGCTGGACAAACAGGCGGTGAAAGGCTGCATTTTAAACAGCCGCATTTTATGGTTTTTTTCCAATGCGTACCGTCTTTTAGGCGATGCGGCTCTTTTGAAGGAGGCGGATCATGCGTATGCGTTTTTGCAGGAGCATTGCCTGGACCGGAAAAACGGCGGCGTTTACTGGTCGGTTACCTATGACGGAAAGGTGCAGGAATCCCTGAAACATACTTACAATCAGGCGTTTGCCATTTATGCGCTTTCCTCCTATTACCGCGTTACGAAAAACGAGGAAGCGATTGCCACGGCGCGCGCGCTGTTTGAATTGGTGGAAAACAAATGCACAGACGAGAAGGGGTATCTGGAAGCGTTTACGGAGGACTTTTGCCCGGCGGATAATGAGAAGCTTTCGGAAAACGGCGTGATGGCGGAAAAAACAATGAATACGCTGCTGCATGTATTTGAAGCGTACACGGAGCTTTATGATGTGACCGGGGATGAAAAAGTGGCCGAAAAACTCAGATGGATTCTTACCATTTTCAGCGAAAAGGTTTATTCCCCGCAGCGCCACCGTCAGGAAGTCTTTTTTGACAAAGACTGGAACACGCTGATTGATCTGCATTCTTTTGGACACGATATTGAGACGTCATGGCTGATCGACCGCGGCTGCGAGGTTTTAGGCGACGACGCTTATACCGGGAAGATGCGCGCCATCACAAAAGATTTGACGGCATGCGTATACCGGATGGCGTATACCGGCCATTCGCTGGCGAACGAGGCGGAAAACGGCGTGGTGGGTACCACCCGCGTCTGGTGGGTTCAGGCGGAAGCTGTGGTGGGCTTTTTAAACGGCTGGCAGAAAGCGCCGGAACATACGGAATATCTGCAGGCGGCGGAGGACATCTGGAACTTTATCAAGACGTATGTGGCGGACAGCCGCGATGGCTCGGAGTGGTTCGGCTATCTGAAAGAGGACGGGACGCCCATAGAAGGCAGACCGATTGTGGAACCGTGGAAATGCCCGTATCACAACGGACGGATGTGTTTTGAAGTAATCCAAAGACTGGCGCAGCAGGAATAAACAGGACGTTTGCAGGAGAAAAGCCATGTTCATTAAAGCAGACCACAAATATTTACAATACAGCGGCAGGATCGATACCGCCGGGGAGGCATATCTGTTCGTTTATCCGGCGACTTATGCGGCGATCCGCTTTTGCGGAACGGCGGTCAGCGCCGTGCTGCAGAACCGCAGACAATACTGGGGGAACTATATGGGCGTACTGATAGACGGCGTGCAAAGCACGGTCTGCCTGACGCAGAACGGCGGGGAAGACGACGCCGGCGTGCGCACGGTCATGCTGGCAAAGGGGCTTCCGGACGGGGAGCATACGCTGCTGTTTTTTAAACGTCAGGACGCCTGCCACGAGGTTCTTTTTTACGGGTTTGAACTGCCGGAAGGGTCGGAAGTTCTGCCGATGCCGGAGAAGCCCGGGCGCAGAATAGAAGTGTACGGCGATTCGGTATCCGCGGGCGAGGTTTCGGAAGCGATTGAATACACCGGGATGGCGGATCCCGAGCATAACGGGGAATATTCCAACGTATGGTATTCCTACGCATGGATGACGGCGCGCCGCCTGCACGCGGAGCTTCACGACATTGCGCAGGGCGGGATTGCGCTTTTGGACCGTGAGGGATATTTTAACGAGCCGGACTATATCGGCATGGAAAACGTGTGGGATAAGCTGCAGTACAATCCCGCGTACGGAGAGGTAACCGCATGGGATTTTTCCCGCTATACGCCGCATGTGGTGGTGGTGGCAATCGGGCAGAACGATTCGCACCCGGAGGATTATGTGAAGGACGATCCTTGCGGCGCAAAGGCAAAACGCTGGAAGGACCATTACCGGGAACTGGTGGAAAAGATCCGCGCGGTGTATCCTAAGGCACGCATCATTCTGGCAACGACCATTTTAAACCACGATAAAAGCAGGGACGACGCAATCGAGGAGGTCTGCGGGCAACTGAAAGATCCGCGGATCACACACTTTTTATATCAGAGAAACGGCTGCGGGACGCCCGGACATATCCGCATCGGAGAGGCGCAGGAAATGTCGGAGGAGCTGGCGGCTTATATAGAGAGTTTCGGCGAAGAAATCTGGGAAGCATAGGGGATAGGAGGCGCGTATTATGAACCAGAAAGAAGCAGCAAAAAAGGCACTTGTAGTAGACGGAAATCATGCACGTTTCAAAAAGCTGATGAAAAGAGCCGCTGCGGGAGAGGATCTGCACATTGGTTTTCTGGGCGGATCGATCACACAGGGGAGTCTGGCGTCGCAGCCGCAGAACTGCTATGCGCAGCGCGTATTCCAATGGTGGGAGCAGACGTTCCCTAAGAGCCGGTTTTCTTTTATCAACGCCGGCATTGGAGGCACGACGTCTCTGTTTGGCGCGTCGCGGGCATGGATGGATATAATGCGTTACCGCCCCGATTTTGTGGTGATTGACTTTACGGTGAACGACGACGCCACGGAATTTTTCCAGGAAACCTTTGAGGGCGTTGTGCGCCAGGTATACGGCGATCCCGCCGCGCCGGCGGTGATGATACTGAACAATGTATTTTACGACGACGGACGCAACGCGCAGGATCTGCACAATGTGATTGCGCGGCATTACGGGATTCCCAGTGTGAGTATGCGCGAGAGTCTTTATCAGATGATCTGCGGCGGGGAAGTAAACGCGGCGGATGTTACGCCCGATAATCTGCATCCCAACGACAGGGGACATGCCATTGTCGCGGACATGCTGATCACGCAGCTGGAAACCATTTACCGGGACCTGGACGCGCCGGAGGAAGAACCGGCCTATCCTTGCGCGCTTACGGCAAACCGCTTTGAACCGGCAAACCGTTATCAGATTACGAACTGCCGCCCCGTATGCGCCGGATTTTTGCCCGACCCCAGAGAAAAGACAGCGCTGCTGGATCTGTATAAAAACGGGTGGAGCGGCGCCCGTGTGGGAGACAGCATTACGTTTGAACTGGAATGTTCCCACATATCGGCGCAGTTCTTGCGGGCAGTGGACCGCAACCGTCCGCTGGCGCAGGCGATTGTAGACGGCGACGAGGAACATGCGGTTCTGCTTGACGGCAATTTTGACGAGGACTGGGGCGATTGCCTTGCTTTGCACACTGTTTTTGAAAGCGGGCAAAAGAAACGGCATACGCTGGAAATCCGCATCTGCGAGGCCGCGGAAGGCGTGAAACCGTTTTATCTGGTTTCTGTGATCACGGATTAGGAAAGGAGAGGGCTATGAACGCGTTGGAGAGATACCGGCAGTGGTGCGAAAATCCTTATTTTGATGAGAAAACCAGAGCGGAGCTTCTGGCGATTGCGGGAGACGAAAAAGAGATTGAGGATCGTTTTTACAAAGATCTTGCGTTTGGAACGGGGGGCCTGCGCGGCGTAATCGGCGCGGGAACCAACCGCATGAACATTTATACGGTGCGCAGGGCGACGCAGGGACTGGCGAATTTTATTCTGGAGGAAAAGGGACAGGAAAAAGGCGTGGCGATTGCGTTTGACTCACGCC
>CANQJX010000184.1 GCA_947624335.1 uncultured Marvinbryantia sp. | reverse complement strand
CGTATTGCTTAACCAGCATACGGCGTTCTAAGCTGACCGAATCCGGCATGACAATCTTTACCGGATACCCTTTTACCGCGCCCACCAGCGCAAGGCCGATTCCCTGATTTCCGCTGGTCGGCTCGCAGATGATCGAGCCGGGCTTTATGATTCCCTTCCGCTCCGCCGCCTCAATCATATTAAGCGCGGTGCGCGTCTTTACCGATCCGCCGATATTAACCGCCTCGTATTTGACAAACACATCGGCGTCGTCCGCTCCGGTCAGACGGTTTAATTTAATAAGCGGCGTGTTTCCTACCGCTTCGAGAATATTATCTGCATATTTCAATTTGGCATCCTCCTGCGTAAAAAAATCAAACTTATCTTATTATATTATTATGCCATGCGCTATTTTACCACATCTTTTTGCCGCTGTCCACTTTTTCAAATCCCGTGCGGCGCTTTCTTTTTTGGGTGGAAAACCGCCCTTTTTCGTCTTTTCGTTGCATCTTTTTAAATACGGCATTATAATAAACTTAATCATATCAGTTTGACAGGAGGAACCGTATGGACTATCACGATCTGCCGGAACTGGCAATGGAAATGGGGTTTGCAAACGCAGCCCTGATCAAAACAGATGAAATTACCTTTGTCCCCTCTTTTCGCCCTCTGTGCGAGGAAAACCTGTGCGGCAAATACGGCGTGAACTACGCCTGCCCGCCGGACTGCGGAAGCGTCGCGCAGATGCAGGAGCGCGTACGGAAATGGAATTACGCCGTTGTGCTGCAGACGCTCTGGGATGTGGACGATCCGATGGACGCAAATCAGACAAAGCCGGCGAAAGGACAGCACAACAAGCTTACCCGGCAGTTTATTGACCGCACCGGCCTTCCGGGCCTGATGATCGGCGCCAGCGGATGCAATCTCTGCGAAACCTGTGCGATTGTAGAGCAGAAACCGTGCCGTTTCCCGGACCGGATGTTTTCCTGTATGTCCGCCTACTGTATATTTGTAAAAGACCTGACCGATAGATGCGGCATGGACTACGACTGCGGTCCGCATGCGGTAGCATTGTTCAGTATGTTTTGTTTTGGAGCGTGATTTGTATGCCGGAACTTCCGGAAGTGGAAACCGTCCGATGTGTATTAGAGCCGCAGCTTCGCGGCTTAACCATTGAAAATGTCAGAGCAATCCGCCCGGAAGTAATCGCTCATCCCGATGCGGCGCAGTTTTGCAGGGCGCTGAAGGGGCAGCAGATTCAAAAAATGGACCGGCGCGGCAAATTTCTGCAGATTCGCCTGCAAAGCGGCGATCAGATTGTTCTTCATCTGCGTATGACCGGAAGCCTTCTGCTTATGCCCGCCGAATCGGAAATGGAAGCGCACACCCATCTTATCTTTCAGTTCGCGGGCGGCACGGAACTGCGTTTTTGCGATCCCAGACGTTTCGGGCGTTTCTGGTACGTCGCGTCGGGCACGGAAGATACGTTCAGCGGCGTTGCAAGATTAGGGCCGGAACCGTTCGATCCGGATTTTTCCGCGCAATATCTGGAAGCACAATGCGGCGCGCGCAAAAAAACGATCAAAGAATGTCTGTTAGACCAGCAGATTCTTGCCGGGATCGGCAATATCTACGCAGATGAAATTCTCTTTGCGGCAAAACTTTGTCCGCAGGCAAGGGCCTGTTCTTTGTCCAAACAAGAATGGGAACGGCTTGCCGCCGTCATTCCGGAACGCCTCCATTATTTTATTCAGAAAAACCGGATTTCTCCCCAGGAGTATGTCGAAGGGAAAGGCAAAGACTACCGCAATACTCCCTATCTGCGTATTTACGGGCATGCCAAAAACCCCTGTCCCGTATGCGGCGCGCTTTTGAAAAAAGAAAAAATCGGCGGCAGAAGCAGCGTGTTCTGCCCTTCCTGCCAGCCGATCCGTTCAGAATAAAGCGTTTCGATTTTCTTTTGCGCCATCCTATCTTTGCACGCGCGCTCCCGCTCCGCCCATAATCGCTTCTACTTCGCTCCTGTCTGCCATTGAAGTATCGCCCGGAGTCGTCATGGCCAGCGCGCCGTGCGCAGCGCCGTAGTTCACTGCCACAGAAGCGTCGCCTGTTGTCATCAGCCCATAGATCAGGCCGGATGCAAAGGAATCGCCGCCTCCTACGCGGTCCAGAATCTCCAGTCCCTTATAATCCTTCGATTTATAGATCGCGCCGTCCGCCCAGCAAAGCGCGCTCCAGTCGTTTACGGTTGCCGTCTTTACTTCGCGCAGGGTGGCCGCCGCCGCTTTCAGATTGGGATATTCCTGTACGGCTTCCCGGATCATTTTTTGATAGCCGTCCAGATTCAATTTGTTCCAATTCGCATCGTTTCCTTCAATCGCAAAACCGAGGCATGCCGTAAAGTCTTCTTCGTTTCCGATCAAAACGTCCACATACTTCGCGATTTCTTTGTTTACCTCCTGCGCTTTTTTCGATCCGCCGATCGCGCTCCACATCGAAGGACGGTAATTCAGATCATAGGAAACCACCGTGCCGTATTTTTTCGCAGTCCTGATCGCCGCCAGTACCGTCTCGCAGGACTGTTCGGAAAGCGCCGCGTAAATGCCTCCGGTATGCAGCCAGCGGACGCCCAGCTCTCCAAAAATATAGTCAAAATCAAAGTCTTCCGGCGTTGCCTTGGAGATCGCCGTATTCGCGCGGTCGGAGCATCCCACCGCCGCGCGGATGCCAAAGCCGCGTTCGGTAAAGTTCAGCCCGTTTCGGCAGATCCGGCCGACCCCATCCGTTTTCATCCAGCGGATCAGCGAAGTATCCACGCCACCCTGCAGGATAAAATCCTCTATCAGCTTTCCCACTTCATTGTCGGCAAACGCCGTGATCACCGCCGTTCTCATGCCGAAGCATCTGCGCAGGCCCCGTACCACGTTATACTCTCCGCCGCCTTCCCAGGCGCGAAACGAACGCGCCGTACGGATTCTTCCCTCTCCCGGATCCAGCCGCAGCATTACCTCGCCCAGCGCCGCCGCGTCATATCTGCATTCGTTTTCCGGTCTCAAATTCAAATTCATCCTCTTATCTCCTTCACCAGCGCAACCGCCTCCTTTGTCAGCTCCCGGATCTTGTCAAACTCACCCGCCTTGATGAGATCGCCCTTCACCATCCAGCTTCCGCCGCAGCAGAGGATCTTGTCGCACTCTAAGTAGTCGCGCAGATTCTTGGCGTTGACGCCGCCGGTCGGCATAAACTTCACCATCGTGTAGGGAGCCGCCATCGCCTTGATCATAGCCACGCCGCCCGCCTGCTCCGCCGGGAAGAATTTCACCACCTTCAGGCCGCGCTTCACCGCCTGCGCCACCTCGGACGGCGTGGTGCAGCCGGGAAATACCGGTATGTTTTTGCCAATGCAATAGTCTACGATTTCCGGATCAAAGCCGGGGCTTACTATAAATTTTGCCCCCGCAGCCATTGCGCGCTCCACCTGCGCGATTGTCAGCACCGTGCCCGCACCCACCAGCATTTCCGGATGCGCCTCGCGCATCCGGCGGATCGATTCCTCCGCCGCTTCGGTACGGAACGTCACCTCCGCGCAGGGCAGACCGCCCGCGCAGAGCGCGTCCGCAAGAGGAACCGCGTCTTCGGCGTTGTTTAATACCACAACCG
>CANQJX010000183.1 GCA_947624335.1 uncultured Marvinbryantia sp. | reverse complement strand
TCATGATAAAGGAACTGGAAACCGTATAGGTGATATCGCCGCCCGCGTAGATATGCGGAAGGCACTCATCCCGGCGTTTCCGTTCCGGAAAGAAAAACGTATCCGGATCCACAAACGAACAGAAGCGGTCGTACTTCTGGGAAATACTCTGGAATTGAAAGAAGCTGTCAAGCTGCTGCGGGGTAAGACGAAAATCCATCGCGCTCCTCCTTTGTCAAATCGAGTAAATTACTTCTTTTTTCCTATTATAAGACAGAATCCCCAAATTTACAATTAAAAAATACGGCTAAAAATTTTGCAAAGAAATTAAATTAAGCTAAATTAATCAGAATTAGTTAAACGAGAATTTGTGCAATATAAACTAAAACAGGGGATAAAATTTATTAATTATGACAAAAAACCAAAAAAGTGCAAAAATGAGATATAATTCGCAAGAATAATAGATGACTAAAAAGAAGAAATTAATATAATTAAAATTAAGTTACAAAAAAGTAACAAAAAATTTCAAAAGGAGGAAATTGATTATGAGATGGAAACGTATTTTGGCTGTTATGATGGCAGCCGGCATGACGTTCTCGCTTGCAGCCTGCGGAGGCGGGGACAGCGGAAAGGGCGGTACGGAGGGCGGCTCGGAAGACACCGAACTTCTGTCCTATTCCGAAATCGAACTGGGGAAGGACTACACGGATCTGGAAGTTACGATCAGCCTGTTCAACCACAGAACCGACCTGGAATCCGACGATTACGGCGGGGTTACCTGGAAAGAGTATCTGGAGGAATTCAACAAGATGTATCCGGGGATCACGGTAGACCTTACAACGGATACCAACTATGCGGACGACGCGCTGACGCATCTGCAGTCCGGGGATTATGAAACGGTTATGATGATCCCGGCAGTGGATAAGTCGGATCTGTCGCAGTACTTTATGTCGTTCGGTTCGCTCTCGGATATGGAGCAGGAGATCAACTACGCAAATTCCTGGGAATATGACGGACAGGTATACGGCGTTCCTTCTACGGCAACCGCACAGGGAATCGTTTACAACAAGAAAGTATTTGAAGAAGCAGGAATTACGGAGCTTCCGAAGACTCCGGACGAGTTTATCGACGCGTTAAAGGCGATCAAGGACAATACGGATGCGATCCCGCTTTACACGAACTATGCGGCAGGATGGACGATGGGCGCATGGGATGCTTACATCGGCGGAAATGCAACGGGCGATGCGGCATACATGAACCAGACGCTGCTGCACACCAAAGATCCGTTTAAGGATTACGGCGACGGAACCCATGCATACGCAGTATACAAGATCCTGTATGACGCAACCGCAGAAGGCCTGATCGAGGACGACTACACCACGACAGACTGGGAAGGCTGCAAAGCGATGATCAACAACGGCGAGATCGGCTGCATGGTACTTGGCTCCTGGGCATTCGCACAGATGGTAGAAGCAGGCGAGCATGGCGACGACATCGGCTATATGCCGTTCCCGATTTCGGTAAACGGTACGCAGTATGCTCTGGCAGGCGGCGACTATGCGTATGCGATCAATGCAAACGCATCGGATGAGAACAAGACGGCGGCAATGGTATTCATCAAATGGATGACGGAAGAATCCGGCTGGTGCTTCAACGAGGGCGGCTACCCGGTAGACAAAGACGGCGAACTTCCGGCTATGTATTCTGCATTTGACGGCTGCACCGTACTTTCCGATAAAGTTGCTTTACCGGGCGAGGAAGATTTCCTGAACCAGATGAACAGCGAGTCCGAGCTTTCCTTCAACGCGGGCGGCGACGCAAAGGTACAGAGAATCGTAGAATCTGCCTTCACAGGCGCGGAAACGTTCGACGACATCATGGCAGACTGGACAACGGCATGGAACGATGCGCAGGAAGCTCTTGGAATCGAGGTAGCCGAATAACAGCGGCAGACTGATAGGGCAAATATACAACAATACAACAGGGCCGGGAGGCATCTCCCGGCTCTAGCTGTAAGATCATAAAAAAGAAAGAAGGTGTAAGAATGAAAGCCAGGGCAAAAAAACGTACATTTGGCGAGTGGCTCAAAAGCAGAGACGGTCAGAAGGTTTTAGTAATGATTGCTTTTATGATCATTCCGCTTCTTTTACTGTTTGTGTTCACTTATCTGCCGTTTGCGGAAATGTTTGGGTTTAGTTTTTACAATATGAAATATGTAGGCGCCCGCAAATTTGTAGGCTGGGATAATTATTTGAAGGTTTTCCAGAGAAAAGACTGCTTCGGCGCGCTGAAACTGAGCCTCTACTACATGGTGGGTTCGATTGTGCAGCTGGGGCTGGCGCTGTATCTGGCGACAATGCTGAGTTTTAAGGTAAGAGGCGGAAAAATCTTTAAGGGCTTTATGTTTTTCCCGTACCTGATCAACGGTATTGCCATCGGTTTTATTTTTAAATTCTTCTATACCAGAGGCTTTGTATTTGATACGGTGCTGCAGTGGTGCGGATTTAATCTGGATCAACTGCCGTATTGGCTGCGGGATCAGCGGATCAACAACATCTCCCTGGTGGGAACTTCTGTGTGGCGCTATTTTGGCCAGAACATGGTATTGTTTATCGGCGCGATCATGTCTGTGGACTCGACCTTATATGAGTCGGCCATGCTGGACGGCGCCAATAAATTCCATCAGTTCCGTTACATTATCTTACCGAGTATCAAGACGATTGTTATGCTGAACGTGATCCTTTCGATCACTGGTTCGTTAAGCGCATTTGAACCGCCGTACGTTATCACAAGCGGTGCAAACGGCACGGGCACTTACTTTGTGGTTATGCATGAAATTGCGCATACCCAGCAGAAGGTAGGACTTGCCTCGGCAATGGCGATCGTGCTGTTGGTTATTATTTTATTTGCGACGCTGCTGCAGAAGCTCTTCTTTAAATATGTGTTCCGCAGCGGCGAGGATGACGATCCCAGAGCAGGCGCAAGAAGAGAAAAGAAAATGGCAAGGCTTGCGGCGAAGCGCGCAAAAACGGCGGAAGGACGGTGAAGGATATGAAAACAACAGATTATATCAAAAGAGGCGTGCTGACCTTCCTCAAATATTTTTCTCTGGTATTCTTTTCCTTTGTGGCGGTGATCCCGGTAGTATCCTGCGTGATCACGGCGTTTAAGACCGATGTGGAGTACCAGCAGACCAACGTAATGACTCTGCCGGAGAACTGGCTGAATTTTGATAATTTTGTGCAGGCGTTTCAGAAAGCAAACATGAGCCGCGCGTTTATCAACTCCGTGATTATCCTGATCTGCGTGCTGGTGGCGACGGTGTTTATCGGAACGCAGCTTGCTTATGTACTGAACCGTTTTAAGTTTCCGGGCAATAATTTGATCCGCAACCTGTTCCTGTTCGCTTCCCTGCTTCCGGGCGTTGCGATGCAGGTAGCTTTGTATGAGATCATGTATACCCTGCATTTCGTTAACGCCCTTCCGGGTTATATCATTATGATGTGCGGGACGGATGTAATCTCAATTTATATTTACATTCAGTTTTTTGAGAACATCGATATCTCGCTGGACGAGTCGGCGATCATGGACGGCGCTTCGTATTTTACGATTTTCTACCGCATCCATCTGCCGCTGTTAAAGCCGGCGATTGTAACCTCCTGTATCTTA
>CANQJX010000182.1 GCA_947624335.1 uncultured Marvinbryantia sp. | reverse complement strand
GATACGCAGACATTGCTTGCAAATGTGCGCAGGGAGTTGGAGGAACTGCGTCAGTTTACGGATATCGGCGAGGGTACGATCACGCAGAGCAGCACAGAAGATAAGGACTGGATCAACAACTGGAAACAGTATTTCCACCAGTTTTATGTAGATGATATCCTGATTATTCCATCGTGGGAAGAAGTGAAAGAGGAGGATCGGGACAAACAGATCATCCATATAGATCCGGGCACTGCGTTCGGTACCGGGATGCATGAGACGACGCAGTTGTGCCTGCGCCAGCTGAAAAAATATGTAACAGATACGACAGAACTGCTCGATGTGGGAACCGGAAGCGGGATCCTTTCGATTGCGGCGCTCAAACTGGGAGCGAAACACGCGCTCGGCACGGATCTGGACCCCTGCGCGGTTTCGGCCGTCTATGAGAATCTGGAGGCAAACCATATTCCCAAAGGCGCGATGGAGGTTATCCTCGGCAACATCATAGACGATGAAAAGATTCAGGAACAGGCGGGATTTGAAAAATACGACATTGTTGCGGCCAATATTCTGGCGGACGTGCTGGTAAAACTTACCCCTGTAATTATTCAGCAGATGAAGCCGGGCGCGGTTTATATTACATCCGGTATTTTGGAAACCAAAGAGGAGGATGTGAAATCGGCGATGGAACAGGCGGGGCTGCAGGTGCTTGAGGTTACGAGGCAGGGCGAATGGGTGTCGGTAACGGCAAGGAAGAACGGCTGATATGCATCATTTTCTGGTAAGTCCAGAGCAGATTCAGGAACGCGCGCTGTATCTGCAGGGAACGGACGTCAATCATATTAAGAACGTACTGCGCATGAAAGCGGGAGACCGTCTGACGGTCGGCAGCGGGCAGGGAAAACTGTTTTACTGCCGTATTACTTCTATAGAAAAAGATAAAATTTGGGCAGCCATTGAAAAGGAAGAAACAAAAACGACAGAATTGCCGTCGCAAATTTTTCTCTTTCAGGGACTGCCTAAAAGTGATAAAATGGAATGGATTGTTCAAAAGGCGGTGGAACTTGGCGCGGCAAAGATTATACCGGTGACGACCAGACGTACGGTAGTAAAACTGGATGAAAAAAAGGCTGCGGCAAAGTGTGCGCGCTGGAACGCGATTGCCGAAAGCGCGGCAAAACAGTCGGGACGTACCATGGTGCCGGAGGTAGCAGAACCGGTAACGTTTGCGCAAGCGCTTGCCTGTGCGGCAGAACTGGATGTAAAGGTGATTCCCTACGAACTGGCGCAGGGAATGCAGGCTGCGCGCAGCCTGTTCGGGGAAATTATTCCGGGACAGTCGGTCGCGGTGCTAATTGGACCGGAAGGCGGTTTTGAGGAAGACGAGGTGCGCATGGCGGAGCAGGCGGGATTTGCGCGCGTGACGCTGGGAAACCGGATCCTGCGTACGGAAACGGCGGGGCTTGCCGTGCTGTCTGTGCTGGCGTTTTTGCTTGAATCATAAGATACCGGGAAAGGAATAGAAAGTTGGAAGTATATCTGGATAATTCGGCGACTACGCGCTGCCTGGATGCGGTGGCGGATATCGTAGGGAAAACAATGAGGGAGGATTTTGGAAACCCTTCCTCCCGTCATTTAAAGGGAGTACAGGCGGAACGGTATCTTAAAGAGGCGCGCGGGGAAATTGCAAAGACATTGAAAGTAAAGGAAAAGGAGATTTATTTTACCTCCGGGGGCACAGAGGCCGACAACTGGGCTTTGATCGGCGCAGCTTTTGCGAACCGGCGCGCGGGGAACCATCTGATTACGACGCAGATAGAACATCCGGCTGTCCTGCAGGCGTTTGCCTATCTGGAGGAGCAGGGATTTCGCGTCTCCTATCTTCCGGTAGACGACTGCGGCAGGATTTCCTTGAAAGAGCTGGAACAGGAACTTACGCCGGAAACGATTCTCGTTTCGGTTATGTATGTCAACAATGAGGTGGGAACACGGGAACCGGTTGAGGAAGCTGCAAGAATCATCAAGACGTATAATCCGCAGATCCTGTTCCATGTAGATGCGGTACAGGCGTACGGCAAATACCACATATATCCACAAAAGGCGGGGATCGACCTGCTTGCGGTAAGCGGCCACAAGATCCATGGCCCGAAAGGGATCGGATTTTTATATGTGGTGGAAAAAGCGAAAATCAAACCGCTGATTTTAGGAGGCGGCCAGCAGGGCGGAATGCGTTCCGGCACGGACAATGTTCCGGGCGCCGCGGGTCTTGCCGTTGCGGCAAAAGAAGCGTATCGCGGGCTGGATACAAAACGGGAAATCCTGTATGGCCTCAAAGAGCGTTTTATTGAGGGTGTGCGCGCTCTCCCGGACGTCCGGATTCAGGGACAGGCAAAGTTTACGAAAGAAGCGCCCAGGGAAGAATGCGGCGCGCCGCATATTGTAAGCGTCAGCTTTTTGGGCGTGCGAAGCGAAGTGCTGCTTCACGCGCTGGAGGAACGCGGCATTTATGTATCTTCCGGGTCGGCGTGTTCTTCCAATAAGAAACAGGCGGTAAGCCCGGTGTTGGCTCATATGGGGCTTCCAAAGGAATGTCTGGAATCGACCCTGCGCTTTAGCTTCAGTACATTTACGACAGCAAAAGAGATCGATTATTGTCTGGAACAGTTGGAAAGCCTTCTGCCTGTTTTGCGGAAATATCAAAGGCATTCATCAAACCGCGGGAGGAAAATATGACATATAAAACATTTTTGATCAAATACGGAGAAATCGGGATCAAGGGGAAAAACCGTTATCTTTTTGAAGACGCTCTGGTAAAACAGATCCGGCATGCGCTGAAAACCGCGGAAGGGACGTTTGAAGTGCGAAAAGAGCAGGGACGTATATATGTAGACTGCACGGACGCATATGACTTTGACGAGGTGACGGAAGCGCTGCGGCGCGTGTTTGGAATCGTGGGAATCTGTCCCGTGGTGGTGATGGAAGATACCGGATTCGACGATCTGGCGCAAAATGTGCTTGCCTATATCGAAGAAGTATATCCGCAGAAGAATCAGACCTTTAAGGTGGAGACGAGGCGGGCGCGCAAGGATTACCCGCGCGCTTCCATGGAACTCAACGCCGATCTGGGGGAGAGGATTTTAGAAGCGTTTCCCGCAATGCGCGTGGACGTGCATCATCCCCAGATCATGCTTTATGTGGAGATCCGTGAAAAAATCTATCTTTACTCGCAAATTTTGCCGGGAGCGGGCGGAATGCCGGTCGGCACAAACGGGAAAGCGATGCTGCTGCTTTCCGGCGGGATTGACAGCCCGGTTGCGGGATATATGATTTCCAAGCGCGGCGTAAAGATCGACGCCGTTTATTTCCATGCGCCGCCGTATACAAGCGAACGGGCGAAACAGAAAGTGATCGACCTGGCGAAAATCGTGGCGCGTTATTCCGGCCCGATTATGCTGCACGTCGTTCCGTTTACCGACATACAGCTTTATATCTATGAGCAGTGCCCGCACGATGAACTGACGATTATTATGCGCCGCTTTATGATGCGCATTGCGGAACATTTCGCCAAAGAAACCGGAAGCCTGGGACTGATTACGGGAGAGAGCATCGGACAGGTGGCAAGCCAGACGATGCAGAGCCTGGCGGCGACAAACGAAGTCTGCACGCTGCCCGTTTACCGTCCGCTGATCGGCTTCGACAAGCAGGAAATCGTGGACGTATCGCTTAAGATCGGGGCGTATGAGACGTCGATCCTGCCCTAT
>CANQJX010000181.1 GCA_947624335.1 uncultured Marvinbryantia sp. | reverse complement strand
GAAAAAGCGTTCTCCGTTCTTATGCGCTTCCTCCAGTTTTTCCGGAACGCCCAGTCCGCCTTCTCCGTACGGGCTTCGGATCGTAGCGCTCATAACGACGGCTTTTTGAAACAATCCCGCGTTTCCCGGATACGCCATCTGGCTTAACACGCTCCCGCCTCCGGCAGACTGGCCCGCAATCGTAATATTATTCGGATCCCCGCCAAACGCCGCAATGTTGCGCGCCACCCAGCGAAGCCCTGCCTGCTGGTCGAGATTGCCGAAATTAGAAGGCGCGTCCGGCTGCTCCTTTGTAATCTGCGGGTGCGCCAGAAAGCCAAACACACCGACCCGGTAATTGACCGAAACCACCACAACGCCCCGGCGCGCCAGACGCTCGCCGTCAAATTCCATTTCGGAGGGATAGCCCCACTGCAGCCCGCCTCCAAAAAACCAGACCACCACAGGTAATTTTTCTTCCGGGTTTTTCGCCCCGGTCCAGATGTTCAAATACAGACAGTCCTCGTCCATCAAAATTTCGGGATCTACATGCCATTCCCGGCAATAGATATCGTCGCCAAGCCCCGGCACATCCTGCATGGAAATCGGCGCAAAACGGCACGCTTCCCGCACGCCTTCCCAGTCTTTGCAGGGCTGCGGCGCACGCCATCTGTTCTCTCCAAGCGGCGGAGCCGCAAAAGGAATCCCCTTAAAAGAAGTGATCCGCGGATCCGCGGCCTCAATCCCGCGCACCCATCCGTTTTGTGTCTTTGCCATACGAATCATAGCGTTTCTCTCCCTTCTCTCATACCGGCCGGCGTACGCCCCGCCGGCATATCATATGCGTAATCCGTGATCCCTTTGCCGGTATTCGGATGCACGGAAGAATAGCGTTGATCCGCGCAGTAAAGAACCAGCAGCACGGCGCACAGCGGGATCAGGATTTTGCGGCTGATTCTGCGCAGCAGATTGTCCAGAAGCGGAGCGACCAGATAAACGATCGCGACGCCTCCCAATCCGAACACCAGCAAGCCTTCCGCGCAGATACGCCCGTGCAGGTTAAGGAAATAGCCGCTGTAATCCCACCATTTTTGTCCTCCGTGCGTCGTCTCCAGATACCATGCCGTATAATATTCCACACATCCGCACAGAACCACTGTCAGCATAAATTGCAGCATCGGTTTTTTGCGGAATTTATTTAACAGTATAAGAATCAGCACGCCGCCCGTTCCGTAAATGGGAAGCCAGGGGCCGTGCAGCACGCCCCGGTTAACAAACTCGCCGTCCGAGATCAGGTGCAGGCTTACCTCCCATACCCATCCGATAAAGGAAAAGATAAAATACAGCATGATCACAGACCAGACCGAATAATGGCGCTCATAGCAAAGGTTACGGAGTTTTTTGCGTTTTTCTTCTTCTTTGAGCGGGCAGAGCCTTGTCGGATAAGATTTTCCCGACGTCTCGCTTTGCAGGGATCGCAGCGCCGCGCTTTTTTCTATATAGGCTTCATACTCCTGTTCCTGCTTATTATGAACCAGCGCCACGCCGAACACATCCGCTAGAAATCCCAAAATGCCGCCCGCCTTTTTATCCTGCCGGGGAAGCTCGCTTAGCTGCTTAATTTCCTGCCCGTAAACGCGCGTCCGTTCTTCCTGGCTGGCAGTTTCAAACAGATAGCGGTCGTTTAAAAACTCCGTTCCGCGGATCGCCGACTGTTTCGCAAGCGCGCGCAAATATGCGTAATATTCGCAGTATACTGTTTCACGGTACGGATTGGAAAACAGCTTTCCGCTGATTCCCATTGTAATGCCGTTTAAAATATGCCAGCCGATAAACGACAAATCCAGCTTAAAGCACTCCCATTTATGCCCGTTCATCATGCGCCGCGAAAGAGTGATCGCCTCTTTGGAGGAAAGGGACGGATTTTCCGCCGTAATATACGGCACCATGCGGTAGGAATATGTCTTGATAAAGCCGCCCACAAACGTCATCCACCAAAGCACCTGATAGACGGTGGCGCGCAGCATGACCAGAGAAACATTCAGCCACTTTTTGACCCGCAGGAAAAAGAGAAACCGCCCCGCCGGCACTTCCTCATATACGCGTCCTTCCATAAAAATACGCGCCGCAACCGCCGTGTAGGTGTTGGAAAGGCAAAACCAGACAAATAAAACAGCCAGAAAGCCAGCCGCAATCAAAAGCAGCAGAAGCGGATTCCCGGCGGCTGCAAGAGACGCCGCTGCCGAGGTAATGGTCATCAGGATCGTTCCCGAAGAAGTCATATTCACGATTGCCGCCAGCACGCCTCTGCTTCGTCCCAAAACTTTTGTTTTATCAAGGCCGGCGTCCGCAAGCCATTTTTCTGCGCGTTCAAAAAGCCGTTCCTTTAATTCGCGCAAAGATCGTCCGTTTAACGTGTATGCAAAGCCGGTTACAACCGTGGTTTTTCCGTTCTCTACCACGTTTTTTTCCTTCGATTCGCTCACTTTAACATTTACTTGTCCTGTTGTGTTCGCATACCTGCTCCCCAGAAAACCTGCGATCAGACATACCGCCACAAACAGCAGATAATGCCTTTTCAGCGCCCTTTTCGCTTTCTTTTTCATCGCTCCCCTGCTGTACATCATTTTCCTCCGTTTTTTATGTCTCTTTGCTATAACCGGATTTTTCTTTCCTGTGTTTGCCTGTCTACCCTTCCACTTTATTATACTTTCAAAAAAGAGTCAATACGAGGACAAAAAAAGAGCGGGAAAGTTCCCGCTCAAAAGGTTTCGGCTGTTAAATGTGCTGTATCAGTTTTATGGTATTCAGGAAAATAACAAGCGCTCCGATCATGCCGAGCATTACCCGCACCGGAATTTTCTTGCACAAAACCGCGCCGATGGGCGCCGCGATTACGCCGCCGATAATCAGTCCGGCGATAATCGTCGCATAGGACCGAAAATCATGCAGCATCGTCACAAAGGTTGTGGTTTCCGCCACAGTAACAAAAAATTCCGCTGTGTTTACCGTGCCGATCGTTTTGCGGGTATCGTGTCCGGACGCAAGAAGCGTAGACGTAACTACGGGCCCCCATCCGCCCCCGCCCATGGCGTCGGAAAAACCGCCCGCGAATCCGAGCGCTCCCACATATTTTCCATACGCGCGCGGCTCCTTTGGCTTCTGGAACATCTTAAGAAAAATGATTACGCCCATCACAATCAGATAAACGTCGATCATGATGTCCAGAATCCGGCTCTCAAAAGAAACCAGCGCGTAAGCCCCGATTGCCCCGCCGATCACACCGGGGATCAGAAGTTTTAAAAACAAATCTTTGCTTACATTTTTCAGTTTGATGTGTGAAATCCCCGATACCAGAGTGGTAAACAGTTCCGCGATATGCACGCACGCGCTGGATACCACAGAGCCGACTCCCGCCGATCGCAAGAATGTGTTGCTGCTTACGCCGTACGCCATTCCCATTGTGCCGTCGATCATCTGCGCGGCAAAGCCGACCAAAATAAACAAAATAAGTTCTTTCATATTCCCCTCCATAAAGCAGCGATTGTTCGCTTTCTTACCGCATTGCCAAAGATCGTAACATGAAAGAACCCTGGAATCAACGTGAAAAAAAAGAAATTTTATCACAATTTACTCACGATTGGATCATTCGCTTTCCAAAAGAGGAAAGTAAAAGAGTCCGGTACATACCGGACTCTTTGTGTGGAGACAACGGGATTCGAACCCGCGACCTTTGCGTTGCGAACGCAACGCTCTCCCAGCTGAGCTATGTCCCCCTA
>CANQJX010000180.1 GCA_947624335.1 uncultured Marvinbryantia sp. | reverse complement strand
GGAAATCTGTACGCGGATTGCTTTGATCTGGGAAGCTGCATTTTAAACGCTTACTGCACGGAAACCGGCCTGGAGAACGACGGAATCATGGAGACCGACGATATGACGGGCATCAACTGGTGCCAGATGCCGGTGACGATTCTTGAAATGGGGTTTATGACGAATCCGGGCGACGATACTTATATGGCGGAGGAAAGCAATCAAAAGACGATGGCGGAGGGCATTGCCAACGGCATCGACCAGTATTTTGAACGGTAGGAAGGACGCTTACCGCCCGCGGCCGGACGGGGTAAAACGGTTTTCGGATGCGGAAGCGGGGGCCGCGCCGCAGACCACCCGCACGGCCGGCGCGCTAACGCCCGCCTGATCCAGCGCTTCCGCGATCTGCTGCGCCAGGGAATAGAACACTTCCAGATAACGGCCGGTCTCACACCATGCGCGCGCCGTAAATTCATACGCTTCGATTCCGGAGCCGCTGATGCCGGCAAACGGCAGTTCCGGTTCTCTTAACACGCGCGCGTCCTTTTCCATGGTCCGGCGGATCACTTCCTGCACCCGCGAGGGATTTTCCGTGCGCGCGCAGGTAAACGTAAGCTCTACGCGGCGCACATCGTTTGCGGTATAATCCGTGACGGGAGTATTCAGGGTTCCGTTGGGAATGGTTACACGCTTATTATCCGCGGTGATCAGCACCGTGTAAAACAGGTTGATTTCTTTTGCCGTCCCGACGATATCGGCGGCGCCGATGTAATCGCCCAGGCGAAACGGCTTAAAGAGAATCAGCATCACGCCTCCGGCAAGGTTTGCCAGCGCGCCCTGAAAACCAAGGCCGACTGCCACGCCGGCGGAAGCGATCAGGGCGGCGACTGTCGATAACGGCACGCCAAGCACATTTACAATGGCTGCGGCAAGCAGCAGGAACAGGGCGGTTTTGGCAACGTCCGCACGGCTTTGTCCGCCTTTTGAAAAAAGCTGTTTTGTTCCAGCCTGCGCAGCGCGGCGCGGATCAGTATTCTGCCGGCGATCAGCAAAAGGACCGCCAGAATCATCCGCGCACAGACGGTTCCAAGCTGCGGGAGCAGATAAGAGATTGTTTTTTCCATAGAGATAGTATGCGCAGATTTTTCCAAAAATAATTTAATGTACTTTTAATCTTCCTTCAAAGAATGATTAAGAAAACTCTGGTAAAGTCTATACCATCAGAACAATCATTTTAGAAAGGCAGGAAAAAAAGATGGATCAATTTGAAAAGGTAGAAAAATTAAGGGAGCGCGCAAACGTATCTTACGAGGAGGCAAAAGAAGCGCTTGCGGCAAGCAACTGGGATCTTCTGGACGCCATGGTGTATCTGGAAAAGGCGGGCAAGGCAAAAGGACCGGAAAAGGAGCGCTACTCCACCAGCTACGAAGATCAGTCGCAGTACGTTTCGGTTAAGGACAAGGTCAACGGACAGCAGGAAAAGACAGACGGCTTTTTTCATAAGCTCGGCAAGCTCGGTCAGATTGCATGGAAGAAATGCAAAGAAAACTCGTTCTGCGTCTGCCGCAAAGGCGAAGAATTGCTGAAGGTGCCGATGTGGGCGCTGGTGCTGGTGCTGTTGTGCGCGTGGCATGTAACCGTGATCGCGCTGATCGTGGGACTGTTTTTCGACTGCAAGTATTCTTTTTGCGGAAAGTCGGATATGAAAGGGGTAAACGAGGCGATGGAAAAAGCCGGGGAGTTTGCCGGGAAAGTAAAAGACGAATTTGAAAATCTGTAATGCGGGAGAAAACGACGGCTATGGGAGCACATATTCTTGTGGTGGAAGACGAAGAAAAGCTGGCGCGTTTTGTGGAACTGGAGCTGATCCATGAAGGATACGAGGTCAGCAAGAGCGCAAACGGAAGGGACGCGCTGCAAATGGCGCAGGCCGGGGATTTTGACCTGATCCTTCTGGATATTATGCTTCCGGGTTTAAACGGGCTGGAAGTTTTGCGCCGCCTGCAGTTGGGACGCCCCACGCCCGTGATCCTTTTGACGGCGCGCGATGCGGTGATGGACAAGGTGGCGGGACTGGACGCAGGGGCGGTAGACTATATCACCAAACCCTTTGCGATTGAGGAACTGCTCGCGCGTGTCCGCGTGGCGCTCAAACTGCACGGAAAAGCGGAACGCGGGCAGCCGGCGCCTCAAAAAGAGGAGGGCTACCGCTGGGGAAAGCTGTTCCTTTCACAGAAACGCCATCAGGTAACTTACGACGGGAAGGAGATCGCGCTGACCAACCGCGAATTTCAGATGCTGAAAATCCTTCTTGAAAATCAGGACATTGTGCTGTCAAGAGACGTTTTAATGGACAAGGTCTGCGGATTTGATTATGTGGGCGAGACGAATGTGGTGGACGTTTATATCCGCTTTTTGCGCTCCAAGATCGACGAGGTGTACGGCGAGAAAATGATCCAGACCGTGCGCGGCGTGGGTTATGTGATCAAATCCAATGACGGCGAGTGAGGAAGCGTAAATGGGAAACACGCAGACGAGGCGCATGACGTCAATCGCCAGAAAACTGCACTGGGCGCTGATACGGAAAAAGATCTGCATCTATCTGGGATACGATGCGCTTCTTTTTGCGCTGCTTTTGGGCGGCTGGCTCTGCGCGCGGGAAATCAGCGCGCTTGGAAAGCTGGACTTTCTGCGCGGGCGGGAACTGCTGAATCCGCTGCCGCTAAAAAATATGGTTTACCGCGTGAGCGATTCTGCGGGCAGGGTGCTTTTCAGCGAACGCATGTACCCGGTGCTGCAGACGCTTTGCTGCATAATCCTGTTGGTCGCTTTCTGCCAGTTTCTGAGCCTGTTTCTTTCTTTTATGGGAGAAGACCGCAAGATCCGCCGCATCCTGGCGCCGATCGACGAGATCGCCCTGCGCGCGGACGAACTGAACAAACTGTCCTTTTCCGAGGACAAATATCAGTTAATCGAGGACGCGATTTCGCACCTTTCCCCGGAGAAAACGGAACTGCTGTCCTTTGGCGACGCGGATCTTCAGGGAATCGAAGCGGCGATGAACAACCTCCTGATCCGCATGCGCGATTCCTACCGGCAGCAGGCGCGCTTTGTCAATGACGCGTCGCATGAACTGCGCACGCCGATAGCGGTTATTGAGGGCTACGCCAATATGCTGGCGCGGTGGGGAAAAGAAGATGAAAAGGTACTTGACGAATCGATTGCGGCCATCCAGAATGAATCGGAGCATATGAAGCATCTGGTGGAACAGCTTTTATTCCTGGCGCGGGGCGACAGCGGAAAGACGCAGCTTACGATGGAAACGGTTTCGCTGAACGCGCTGATGCGCGAGGTATACGAGGAATCTTATATGATCGACAAGGAACATCCCTACCGTCTGGAACCGCATCGGGAAGAAATTTCGTTGCAGGCGGATATGGCGCTGCTGAAGCAGGCGGCGCGGATCCTGGCGGATAATGCCGCCAAGTATACCAGGGCGGGGGATGAGATTGTTTTAAGCGCGGGAAAGACCGAACAGGGCGCGCAGGTCAGGTCTTATCAGAAGTCGTTCGAAGTTCTTCAAAGACAGCTGAATATCCCGCACAGGGGCTTCCACGCCCTGCGGCACACGTTTGCCACACGCGCGCTCGAGGTGGGTATGGACGTAAAAACGCTCGCCGAAATTTTGGGGCACAAGAACCCTGTAATTACTTTGCAGCGCTACGCGCACTCACTCATCGAGCACAAAGCCGAGATGATGAACAGGGTAGGAAAGCTTTTACAATGAAGAAGCGGCGGCCG
>CANQJX010000179.1 GCA_947624335.1 uncultured Marvinbryantia sp. | reverse complement strand
TCGCTCCACTGGAAATCGGGCATTTCTTCGCGCGCCACAAGAAAATTTCCTGCGCGCTGCGTAAGCTGCGCAAAGTTTACGACATAATCGGAAGCGCCTTCGTTATAAGCATAGATAGTCGATTCGCTTCCCATAAAGCCGATCTGCGCATCCCCGGAAATTACGGCGGTCATAACTTTATCGGCGCCGAATCCGCAGACCAATTCGAGGTCAATGCCTTCTTCCTCAAAGTAGCCCAGTTCAATCGCGACATACTGCGGCGCATAGAAAATAGAATGCGCCACCTCATTTAAAGTAACCGTTTCTGTTTCCGTTTCTGCGGCCGAAACCGCCATAGAAAATGTGCCGGTAAGCATCAGGCCGGCACAAAGAAAAGAGATAAATTTGCGCTTCATAGATTCACTCCGTGAATTCATCGTCAGAGTTAATATATGCGCGTGCATTTGGAAAGTGCTATTTTTGGGGCACTTTTTTATATGCAGAACAGCCGCGTCTGCGGCTGTCCTGAAATTGATTTCTCAATTTTACTGGAGCATACGGGATTCGAACCCGTGACCTCCACACTGCCAGTGTGGCGCGCTCCCAACTGCGCCAATGCCCCGAACAAATTACTCAATAATAAAGACACGGTAAAAACTACCGTGTCCTTATTATACCATGCTGTGGCAAAAAAGCAATTCTTTTTTCGCTATTGGATGGGTTCAAAATCCGCCGCGCCATGTTTGCACAGAGGGCAGATGAAATCGTCCGGCAGCGTTTCGCCTTCATAAATGTAACCGCATATTTTGCAGACAAAGCCTTTCTTGCCTTCTGTCTGAGGCTTCGGCTTTACGTTTTTATGATAGTAGGCATAGGTCATGGTGTCCTTGTCGGACATCACGCGCGCCTCGGTTACCCGGCAGATAAACATACCGTGCGTATCCAGATCTACATAGGATTCCACTTCCAGCGACATCAGCGCGTTGATGTAACGCGGAAGGAATGCAAGCCCGTTGTCGGAGTGCAGCGGTTCCAAACCTTCAAACTTATCCACGCTTCTTCCGCTCTGGAAGCCGAAACGCTGGAAAACAGAAAAAGGAGCGTCTACGGACAGACAGTTAATATTCAGCTTTCCCGTCTGCTTAATTATATGATGGGAATAATTTTGTTTATTGATATTTACCGCTACGCGGTTTGGCGTATCGGTTAACTGTGTAACGGTATTTACAATCAAACCGTTGTCCTTTTTGCCGTCGTTGCAGGTAACGACATACAAACCGTAGCCGATCTTAAAGAGAGCGGTCATATCGTTTTTATCCGCCTTTTCGTCGGACTGTGCGATATAGTCGCGGCAGAGTTCTTCCGCCAGCGCGTAAAGCGCTTCTTTGGTATCGGCTTTTACGGCGGATTTGATGGTTACTTCGCTGGAAGCGTAAGTAAGATTTTTGCAGTCTTTGAGCATCGTTTTCATTACTTTTGTAGCCATCGGCGCCCAGGAACCGTTCTGAATAAACGCGATGGTACGGTTTTGATAATTGCGTTCGGTCAGATGCTCAATGAAGTCGCGCATAAACGGGAAGATACCGGCGTTGTAGGTAGTAGTGGCAAGCACCAGTTTTCCGTAGCGGAACGCATCCTCCACAGCCTCCGCCATATCCGTGCGCGCCAGATCGTGGATCACCACTTTCGGGCAGCCTTCCTCCTGAAGTTTGGCGGCAAGCAGATCGACCGCGTTTTTGGTATGCCCGTAAACAGACGTATAGGCGATTACAATGCCGTCGCTTTCCACGGCATAAGAAGACCAGATATTATAAAGATTCAGGTAATGTCCCAGATCCTCGGTCAGCACCGGCCCGTGCAGCGGGCAGATAATTTGGATATCCAGTCCGGCGGCGGCTTTTAAAAGATTTTGTACCTGCGCGCCGTATTTTCCGACGATTCCGATATAGTAGCGGCGCGCTTCGCAATCCCACGGCTCGTCTACATCGTTGGCGCCGAATTTGCCGAAGCCGTCCGCGGAGAAGAGAACTTTGTCTGTGCTGTCATACGTTACCATGACTTCCGGCCAGTGTACCATAGGCGCGAATACAAACGTAAGCGTATGCCTGCCGAGGCAGAGCGTGCCTCCGTTTTCCACCGTCAGCCTTTTTACGGATTCATCCAGGTCAAAGAACTGGTCCATCATAGCAAACGTTTTTACGTTTGCAACAATCGTAGCGTCCGGATAGGTTTTCATAAAATTTGCAATATTTCCGGCGTGATCCGGTTCCATATGCTGTACGATCAGGTAATCCGGCTTCCTGTTAGAAAGGGCGGCGGCGACATTATCCAGCCATTCGTGCGTAAAATGGATGTCCACCGTGTCCATGACGGCAATTTTTTCATCCAGAATGACATAGGAATTATAGGCCATCCCATTGGGAACCACATATTGTCCTTCAAACAGGTCGACCTGATGATCGTTTACGCCAACGTAGCGAATATCGTCGGTAATTTTCATATTTAGAATCCTCCAATCATGTTATTGTTATTTTCGTGAAAAATTATAATATATCGGCGCGTAAATGGCAACGCAAACTTCCAAAGCTGTCATTCGGCATTTTGCAGATATTCTTTTAAGGCCGTGGCAAGCTGATCCGGGCAGGATGTCGCGCGCATGCCGCAGCGGACGCCCTGAAGGCGGTCAATCACATCGTGGATTTCCATTCCTTCGACAAGTTTTCCGATACCGGTGGTATTTCCATTGCAGCCGCCTACAAAATGAACGTTTTTCAAAATTCCGTCCTCCACCTCAAACTGAATGGCGGAAGAGCAGACGCCGCTGTTTTTGTGGATGTAAGTGTTGTCTTTTTTTTCAAGCTTTCCCATATGATTTATTTTCCTCCTTATAAAAAATGCGGTAACCGTTATCAGTTAGCATACCACATCTGGACGAAAAATACTATATAAATATTGATAACACCCTTTTTGTTGTGGTATACTTCTACTGAGCATTGCTGTAAATAAGAAAAGCGGGCGAGAAGAAACTACGGGAGAGAAATAGCATGGCGTTTGTGATCCGAAAGAAATTCAAAAATGTGATGACACTTTATTATCTGGTTAAACTGGATAAAAAAATTCCGACAGACCGCGCGTTTATCCGCAGACGTCAGACGAAGAAAGTACACGGGATCATGAAGCGCGCATACCGGATTCCGTTTTACCGGCAAAGATTTGAAGAATGCCATCTGACGCCGGACGATTTCCATTCGGTGGAAGATCTTGCAAAATTCCCGGTACTTACAAGAGCGGATCTGCGCCTGTGGATGCAAAATGAATATGAGAGCCATCCCAAAATGCGCGAAAAATGGAACGTACTCAGCACCAGCGGTTCGTCGGGAACGCCGCTGAAGTTCCTGCAGACGCAAAGAGAGTCTGCCTGCGTGGACGCAAACTGGATCCGCGTGCTGATGTACGCCGGCTATCATCCGCTGACCGGGAAATTATTTTCTTTTGAAACAAGCCATAAACATGTGGATGCGAAAAAGGGCGATTCGATCATCCAGAAATTCGGACTGATGCGCCGCCGCGTGGTTTCGGAACAAAACTGCGTGGGGGACGGAATCGGCGATATTTTAAAAGAACTGAATGAATACAAACCGGATATGCTTTCTTTCCGCCGGAACTGTCTGGTACGGATGGCGCTCTATGCGCAGAAACATCACATAGAAGTACACAAGCCGAAATTATATACGCCCGTCAGCGAGATGGTGGACGATATGACGCGCAAGATCCTCAAAGAAACCTTTGGGGACGGCCTGATGGACGCATATGGAAGTTCCGAGACCGGAAGCTGCATCATTCAGCTTCCGCAGGAAGAACTGAACTAT
>CANQJX010000178.1 GCA_947624335.1 uncultured Marvinbryantia sp. | reverse complement strand
GCTGGATACGCTGGCGGCGACCATCGGCGAGGACGCCGGAACGATTGAGGACGTGTACGAGCCGTATCTTTTGAAAAACGGATTTCTCAACCGCACGCCGCGCGGAAGGATTGCAACGGAAAAGGCATATCGCCATCTTGGCTTGCAATTATAGAGAAAGTCGGGTATACTGAAAAAAACAGCGGATAAGCGTGGTGCATAAGATACAGGGGAGGAAATGTTATGTCAACAAAGAACCAGATTCAGGTGGCAATCGACGGAAAAGTGCTGATTATCAGCGGCTACGAGAGCGAAGAATATATTCAGAGGGTTTCTTACTATATCAACAGCAAACTGGCGGAATATAAAAAGCTGGACAGCTATCGCAGGCAGTCCGAAGACCGGAAAAATATTCTGATGCAGCTGAACATCGCGGACGATTACTTCAAGGCAAAAAAACAGGTGGAAATTCTGGAAGACCATGTTGCCGCCCGCGACAAAGAGATTTTTGACCTGAAGCACGAACTGATGGATCTGCAGCGCAAACTGGAAGACCTGCAGGCAAACGCAACCGGAACTGCGCAGAAAAAATAAAAAACGCCATAGATGCCCGGAGGACGCCGCGCGCCTGTCCGGGCTATTTTTGAAAGGAAATGTATGGAAAATCGTACGGAACTTTTGGCGCCCGCCGGCTCATACGAAGGCATGACCGCCGCGTTTTCGGCCGGAGCGGACGCCGTATACATCGGAGGAACGCGCTTTGGAGCAAGAGCGTATGCCGAAAATCCCGACGGGGAAGGTTTAAAGCGGGCGATCCAATACGCGCATATGCGCAAGCGAAAACTCTATCTGACGGTCAACACACTGTTAAAAGACGCCGAAATGGAGGAACTTTATCACTTTTTGAACCCGCTTTACATGGAGGGGCTTGACGCGGTCATCGTACAGGATATGGGCGTGCTTCGCTATGTGCGGGACGTTTTTCCGGGGCTGCATATTCACGCGAGTACGCAAATGGGGATCACGGGCGCATACGGGGCGGAATTTCTGAAAAAGGAAGGCGCGTCGCGCGTGGTTCTTGCAAGGGAACTTTCTTTGTCCGAAATCCGTGCGGTTGATGAAAGGACCGATGTGGAACTGGAATGCTTTGTACACGGCGCTTTGTGTTTTTGCTATTCCGGCCAGTGCCTGTTCAGCAGCATGGTCGGCGGCAGAAGCGGAAACAGGGGCCGCTGCGCGCAGCCCTGCCGTCTTTCCTATGATTTGCTGCAAAACGGAAGCGTTGTGCATACGGACGGCAGTTACCTGTTAAGTCCCAAAGATATCTGCACGCTGGATCAGATCCCGGCGCTTATCAAAAGCGGCGTGGATTCCATGAAAATCGAAGGCAGGATGAAGCGGCCCGAATACGCCGCGGGCGTTGTCCGCGCCTACCGGCGCGCAATCGACCGTTTTCTTGAGAGCGGACAAAATCCGGTTGCGCCGCAGGAACGAAAGGAGCTGCTGGATCTTTACCGCCGCAGAGGCTATTGCGAAGGCTATTATTTTCAGCATAACGGGCGCGATATGATGGCGCTGGACAAATCCGGAAAAACGGATGAACCGGGTCAAAACGAAAAGCTGCTGCAGAATTTGAAAGAACAGTATCTTTTTGGAGAAGATACCGTAAAAATTAATGGGAAATTAATACTTTCGAAACGAAAACCTGCTATACTGGAAGTGTATTTTGGGGATGTGCGTTCGACAGTCTGCGGTATGCAGCCGCAGGCGGCGAAAACCCGCCCGCTTACCGAAGAAGAAGCAAAAAAGCAGATACGAAAAACAGGCGGAAGCGGGTTTTCCTTTGAAAAACTGGAGCTTGAAATGGAGGAGGATCTGTTTCTTCCGCTGCAGGCGCTCAACGAACTTCGAAGAAAAGCGCTTGACGCGTTTAGAGAAAAGCTCCGGGAGCGTGATCTGCGCGGACCGGGAAAGACGCGCGCCTTGGCTTCCGCCCGCGAGGAAAGCTCCCGTACCTGTGCGATTCACGTCTCCGTGGAAAACAGGGACAGCCTTTCGCAGCTTTGCGCAATCCCGCAGATTGACGCGATTTACATTGACTGCAGCGCGTTTTCCTCACGGGAAGATTTTCTTGCCTCTTCCGGGAAACAGATCGAGCTGTGCCATGCTTCCAAAAAGCGCTGCCTCTATATTATGCCGTGGATTTTTCGCGCAAAAGCGCTGCAGTATTACCGCTGGGAAGACGCTGGCCCCGTTTTGGAACAATACGACGGCGTATTGCTGCGCAGCCAGGAAGAATACGCGTTTCTGACGGCGCACGGCTACCGGCGGGAAATGGCCGCCGACTGGAATTTATATACGTTCAACCGGGAAGCGCAGGCGTTCTGGCGGGAAAAAGGGCTTGCTTTTGACACGGTCCCGCCGGAGTTAAACTTCCGCGAAATCCAAAAACGGGGCTGCGGCGGAAGCGAGCTGATTGTCTACGGCTATCAGCCGCTGATGGTAAGCGCCCAATGCCAGCAAAAAAACAGTATCGGATGCAAAAAACGCACGCAGATTCTTTTTTTGCGGGACCGAAAAAAGAAGCGGTTCGCCGTCAAAAATATTTGCATGTTTTGCTATAACATTATCTATAACAGCGTACCGCTGGAATTGGCGGACCACGCGCGGCAGATCCAAACGCTTCGTCCGTCCGGCGTCCGCCTGCAGTTTACCGCGGAAGAAAAAGAGACGGTGCTTTGCGTCACAAAAGCGTATATCGCGGCATTTTGCGGGCAGGAGCGGCCAAAAAGGGAAATAAAGGAATTTACGAGGGGACACTTCGAGCGCGGAGTGGAGTAGGTATCGGCATGACAAATTTAGTTATCATGTTTTCCAGATATGCGATTTTAATTTTGATGGCGATTTATACGATGCAAAGCTATATCGTCTTTGCCAAACGGGAAGATGACAAAGAATTCCTTTACCTGCGCCAGAATCTGATGATGTTTATGATCCATTTTATCGCGTTCATAATCATGTACATGGAGACGGGGCAGCAGGAGCTGTTATTCTTTTATGGCGCGCAGTTTATTTATCTGGCGGCGACGCTTGTATTTTTCCGCAACCTTTATCCGCGTTCTTCCAAAGTGGTTGTCAACCATATGTGCATGATGACGAGCCTCGGGTTTATTATGATTACGCGGCTTTCTTATGCGGCGGAGCGCATCGACGCCGTCCGGCATTTTGAGATTGCGGCGGCGGCAACGGTGCTGGCGCTGTTTGTACCGGTGCTGATCCGCAAGATGCGCGTGCTTACCAGATGGACGTGGCTTTACGCGGCGCTTGGCATCGGTCTTTTGGGACTGGTCGCCGTGGCCGGGACAAAGACGTACGGCGCCAATCTTGCTTTTTCGTTCGGGGGAATTTCCGTACAGCCGTCGGAGTTTGTAAAAATCCTGTTTGTGTTTTGCATCGCCGGAATGCTTGGCAAAGCGAAAAATTTCCGGGATATCGTGATCGCGACGGCCGTGGCGGCGGTACATGTGCTGATTCTGGTCGCGTCCACCGATCTGGGCGGCGCGCTGATCTTTTTTATTACCTATCTGATTATGCTCTATGTGGCGACCAGGAAACCGCTTTATCTGCTTGCGGGACTGGCGGCTGGCGCGGCGGCGGCCGTGGCGGCATACTTTTTGTTTTCCCATGTCCGCGTGCGCGTGCAGATCTGGCGGGATCCGTTTGCGGACTATGCGGGCGGAGGATATCAGATCGCGCAGTCCCTGTTTGCCATCGCGGCGGGCGGCTGGTTTGGAACCGGGCTGTTTCAGGGTTCGCCGGGCAATATTCCGATTGTGGAACAGGATTTTATGTTCGCGGCAATTGCCGAGGAAATG
>CANQJX010000177.1 GCA_947624335.1 uncultured Marvinbryantia sp. | reverse complement strand
TGGAAGTGCTCGATGCCGAAAACAGCGGCATCAACCTGTTTGACGACGAGTGGAAAATTTACAGCCGCAACAGCGGAATGCCCGGCCATAAGATCAGCGCGGGCGCTACGGTGGAAAACGCGATGATCACAGACGGATGCAGGGTAAAAGGCGACGTAAGGCATTCGATCCTGTTTTCCGGCGTTCAGGTTGCGGAAGGCGCCGTGATCGAAGACGCGGTTGTGATGGGCGGCACAGTGATTGAAGCGGGCGCCGTGGTAAGGCACTGCATTATCGCAGAAAATGTGACAATCGGCGAAAACGCCGTGGTCGGCGGGATGAAGGACGACAACGAGAACCGCGTGGCGACGGTGGGAGCCGGCGTTAAAGTAGGAAAAGGGGCGAAGATCGGTCCCGGCGCCATGATCAATGAAAACGTAGAGGACGGTGAAGAAAAATGGTAAATACAAATACAAGCGCGCTCGGCATCATTTTTCCCAACAGCTATGACGCGCTGATCCCGGAGCTGGTTAATCTGCGCCTGATGGCTTCCATTCCTTTTGCAAGCCGTTACCGTCTGATCGATTTTGTCCTTTCCAGCATGGCGAACTGCGGGATTTCCAACATTTCCCTGATGGTAAACAACAACTATCACTCGCTGATGGACCATCTGGGTTCCGGGCGCGAGTGGGATCTGGTGCGCAAAAACGGCGGCCTCCATATTTTTCCTCCGTTCGCGGAAAAGACGTCCAAGCTCTACAACGGCAGAGTAGGCGCGGTGGCCAGCATTCTTGGATTTCTGCGCGCGCAGAAAGAAAAATATGTCGTGCTGTCAGATTCCAATATTGCCGTAAATTTTGATTTTCAAGCCATGATCGCGCATCATGTGGAAACCGGGGCGGACGTGACGGCGGCCTATAACGAGCAGGAGCTTCCGGAGAGCATCCGCAGGGCGCGGGAAAATACGAAAGGGCTTTATTATACCTTTGACGTGGACGACGGCAGGATCACAAAGATTTATCTGAACAAAAAAGACGGCGGGATCCATAAGTTCGGCATGAATATGTATGTGATAGAAAGAGAACGGTTTATCGATCTGATCGACGAGGCTTCCGTACACGGCTATGAATATTTGGAGCGCGACGTCCTGATACCGCAGTTGGCCAGACTGAACGTGCAGGGTTACCGCTATGACGGTTATGTGGCGCGCATCAGCGGTATGAAGAGCTATTTTGATGAAAATATGAAGCTTCTGGACGACTACAATCTGGACGCGCTTTTCAGCGGAGCGCCGATTTACACCAAGATCCGCGACGACAATCCGACGCGCTACGTCGACGGAGCGAAAGTAAAGAACGTAATGGTTGCCGACGGCTGCGTGATCGAGGGGGAAGTGGAAAACAGCATTCTGTTCCGCGGCGTGCGGGTAGCGAAAGGAGCAAAAGTAAAGAACTGCATTCTGATGCAGGATACGGTCGTAGAGTCCGGGGCGCAGTTGGAATACCTGATCACGGATAAGAAAACAACGATCACGGCGGGGAAGCAGATGAAAGGAACCGATACGTTCCCGGCCTATATCCCCAAGTACCATGCGGTTTAAACAAGGCGAAAGAAGAGGAAGAAAGCATGCAGTTCCGACCCTGTATCGACATTCACAACGGAAAAGTAAAACAGATTGTAGGCGGCTCTTTGCGGGATGAGGGCGACGCGGCCAGGGAGAATTTTGTATCGGAACAGGACGCCGCTTTTTACGCAAAGCTTTATAAACGGGACGGATTAAAAAACGGGCATATCGTTCTTTTAAACCCGCCGTCTTCGCCGTATTACGAACAGACGCGCCAACAGGCGCTGGCGGCGCTGCGCGCATGGCCGCATGCTTTCTGGGTGGGCGGCGGCATCCGCGACGACAACGCGCGGTTCTGGCTGGAAAACGGAGCCTCCCATGTGATTGTGACAAGTTTTGTTTTTCGCGGGGGAAAACTGGACCGGGAAAACCTGAAAAAAATGTCGCGCGCGGTGGGCAGAGAGCATCTGGTGCTGGATATCAGCTGCCGCAGGCGCGGCGGGCAGTATGTGATCGTAACGGATCGCTGGCAGAAATTTACGGAGCTTGCGCTTTCCTTGGACACGCTGCGGGAACTGGAACCGTACTGCAGCGAGTTTCTGGTTCACGCGGTGGATGCGGAAGGGAAGACGAACGGGATCGAAGCGGACGTAGCGCGGCTGCTGGGTGATTACGACGGCATCCCGGTTACCTATGCCGGCGGCGTGGCAGGCTATGAGGATCTGCGGCGTCTGCGGGAACTGGGCAGGAACCGCGTCCATGTGACGGTCGGAAGCGCGCTGGATCTGTTCGGCGGAGAACTGGACTACCGGCGCGTATTGGAAATGTGTAAAGAATAGTGCTACATAAAAAAGAAAGGGAGTGTCAGGATGAGATTTACAATCAGCGGTAAAAATCTTGAGGTTACGGAGGGGCTTCGCAACACAGTGACGGAGAAGCTGAGCAAATTGGAGCGTTACTTTACTCCGGACACGGAAATTATCGTCACCATGAGCGTGGAAAAAGAGAGGCAGAAAATAGAGGTGACCATACCGGTCAAGGGAAACCTGATCCGCTCTGAACAGGTGAGCAACGACATGTATGTGTCGATTGATCTGGTGGAGGAAGTGATTGAGCGCCAGCTTCGCAAATACAAAACGAAACTGATCGCCAAACATCAGGACGGCGGCAATTTCCGCAAAGAGTTTATTGAAAAGGAGGAGACGCCGCAGGAGCCGGAAGAAGTACAGATCATCCGCACCAAACATTTTGGGATCAAACCGATGTATCCGGAGGACGCCTGCGTCCAGATGGAGCTTCTGGGACACAACTTTTTTGTGTTCTGCAACGCGGAGACGGAGGAAGTCAACGTTGTTTATAAGCGCAAGGGAAATACCTACGGTCTGATCGAACCGGAATTTTAAAGGAAAAGAAACGGCAAACAGGGGCAGGAAGGAAAGCCTTCCTGCTCCTGTTTGCGTTGCGGCCGGTTTTGCGCGGCCATATTTCAAAAAATATTTATTGTTTTACGATTGCAGAAGTGTTAAAATAACTCGTAGTGTATGTTAAAAAGCAGACGTTGTCTGTGGAATACAGGAGTTGTTAAGGATGAGTATTGTTACAAAAATTTTTGGAACACACAGCGAGCATGAGTTAAAACGGATCAAACCGATTGTAGATAAGGTAGAATCCCTGCGCCCCGAAATGCAGGCGCTCTCGGACGCGCAGCTTCGCGCGAAGACGGATGAATTTAAAGGGCGTCTGGCAAATGGAGAAACCCTGGACGATATTTTGCCGGAGGCGTTTGCGGTTGTCCGCGAGGCGGCAAAAAGAGCCATCGGGCTGGAGCCGTACCGCGTGCAGATCATCGGCGGCATCGTGCTTCATCAGGGGCGTATCGCGGAGATGAAAACCGGCGAAGGAAAAACGCTGGTATCTACCCTGCCGGCGTATCTGAATGCGCTGGAAGGAAAGGGCGTCCATATTGTAACGGTAAACGACTATCTGGCGAACCGCGACGCCGAATGGATGGGGAAAGTGCATGAATTTCTGGGGCTTACGGTCGGATGCGTGCTGAACGACATGGATAATGACGAGCGCAGAAAGATGTATAACTGCGACATCACATACATTACCAACAACGAGGACGGGTTTGACTATCTGCGCGACAATATGGTGATATACAAGGAACAGCTTGTACAGCGCGGCCTGCATTACGCGATCATCGACGAGGTCGATTCGGTTCTGATCGATGAAGCGCGTACCCCGCTGATCATTTCCGGGCAGAGCGGAAAATCCACAAAGCTTTACGAGGTGGCGGATATTTTGGCCCGCCAGCTTCAGCGCGGCGAGGCGAGCGGAGAAG
>CANQJX010000176.1 GCA_947624335.1 uncultured Marvinbryantia sp. | reverse complement strand
TCGTGGCTTACGCCTGTTTTCTCCATATAATCCCTGATATACGGATGACAGGAACTGTCAAGCATAAAGTGACACACAAAGCCGAGCAGATACACCAGCGCCCCTTCGTTACCCGTTGCGCGGTACAGTTCTTTGCCCTTTTCAAAAAAATCCGCGGCTTCCTCACTGTGCATCCGGTGGCCCGCTTCGTTAAACCGGTTCTTGCGAAACGGACGCACATAAAACAAAATATCCGGTCCGTGCAGCCCTGCCGTATACGCCGCTTTGTGGCGTATGATGACTTCCTGTATCTCGCTGCTCAATTTTTGATATACGGTCTTTCCAAATAAGTCGTGCGCGTATGTTGTCGGCATTCTATCTTCTCCAATCCGTCTCTCCTGTGATTTTCCGCCTGCGGGTCAGACTTTCAGCGTCATCCGTACTTCCTCTTCCGCCTCTGCTTTAAAGTCCTCTTTCTTCATCAGATTTACCGGCGGCAGATCCGCCAGCGAAGTGACGCCGAAATTCCGTAAAAATTCTTCCGTCGTCCCGAATAAAAGAGGACGGCCGGGAGCGTCCAGCCTTCCCAGTTCTTTTACCAGATTATATTCGATCAGCTTATTAACCGCATGGTCGCATTTGACGCCGCGGATTTTTTCCAGTTCCAGCTTTGTAATCGGCTGCTTATAGGCGATAATGGACAGGGTTTCCAGCACTACGTCGGTCAGCTCCGGCCTGCGCGGCTGCTTCGCAATCCGCACCAGCGCCTCGTACATTTCCGGTTTGGTACACATCTGAAAAGATCCTTCCAGTTCTATAATATGGATGCCGCGTTCTTCCTGCTCATAACGGTCCATCATATTCCGGATCAGTTTGCGCGTCGTTTCGGTATCCTGTCCGATTGCCTTCGCGATTTTCGACGTCTCTACCGAATCGCCGCAGGCAAATAAAATCGCCTCCACTTCCGCTTCCAGTTTCTTCATGCTTTCTCCTCGCTTTGCTTTGCAGTAATCCGGATATCCGCAAAGATATCGTCCTGCTCGATCTGTATTTTCCCGGTTTTGATCATTTCCAGAATCGTCAAAAAGGTAATGATCATCTGCATTTTACTTTTCCGGTTTTGCAAAAGGCTGCGGAAGCTGCATCGTTTATGTTCCGCAATATATCCTTCCACATGCGCGATGGTTTCTTCCAGATTTACTTCTTCCTTTTCCATCGTGCCAAACTTGCTGCGCACCGGGTCTACCCGGTCGTCCTGTCGTCTGATCACGTCCTGAAAGACCGCGTTGAGCCGCTGCAGGGTTACATCCGCCAGCAGTTCCTCCGGATTGACCGGCGGACGGTACGCCAGTACCTCGTCCGGCATCGACGGCGCTTTGTAAGCGGATCTGGCCGCTCCTTTCTGCAGGTCGCGCAGTTCATACGACATATACTTATAAAGCTTGTATTCCAGCAGGCGTTCCACCAGTTCCTGCCTGGGATCCTGCGGCTCGTCTTCTGCGTCTTCCCCGGCCGGAAGCAGCATCCGCGATTTGATATCCAAAAGCGTTGCCGCCATCACCAGAAATTCGCTCATTACGCCCATATCCGACGTCTCCATCGCGCGGATATACTCCATATACTGATCCGTAATCTGCGCAATGGGGATGTCAAAGATATTTACTTTATTTTTATCAATCAGGTGCAGCAGAAGATCCAAAGGTCCCTCAAAGGTCTGCAGTTTTACGGATATTTCCATAAAGGCCTCTCTTTGCTCACGCCAGATTCAGTACGACTACTTCCGGCGGGTTGTTGATGCGCATTGCGCATGAATGCGTTCCAAGGCCCGAAGTTACGATCATCCGGCGTCCGTATTTTTCAAACATTCCATAGGCATAGCGCGGAAACAGCTTCATCTGCGGGCTGATCACTCCGCCGAGCAGCGGAAGCCTCACCGTCCCCCCATGCAGATGCCCCGAAAGCGTCAGGTTTGCGCCCCATAAGGCGTAGCTTTCAAAATATACCGGGCTGTGCGCCAGGAGAATATTGTAGCGGTCTTTGTCCGGGCTATGAATCCGTCCGCGGATCTGATCCGCCGTAACAAACTCTTTCGACCATTTCCGGTAATACTTAAGCGGAAGTTCCAGCCCGTACAGCGTCAGGCGCGTCCCCGCAAGGTCAATCTGCGCTTTCGCGTTTTCCAAAAGCGTAATCCCGGCATTTTTCAGTTCGCCGGACAGCCGCGCGTAAACGCCCGGATAAGACGCGGGATAAACTTTTGCTCTGTACTCGTGGTTCCCGTTCACACAGTATACCGGGCAGTCGCATGCCAGCCTTTTCAGAAGAGCCGCGCCCACAGAAATATCCGCCTCTTTTCCCCGCCTGCACACCGTCAGGTCGCCCAGGGAAAAAATCAGATCGGGATATTGCTGCTGGACGGTTTCTACCAGTTCGTTATTTCCCTCGCCAAACAGGCGATTGTGCAGATCCGCGATCACAGCGATGCGGATCGGCCTTTGCGGCCTGCCGAAACGCGGCGGTATCAAAACGCGGTAATGTTTTACTTTTATTTTTCTCATAGATACAGTATATAAAAATCTTTCCCTTTTGGCAATAAAATAATTCAGACGGCATAGGATTCCCACGCCTGCTTCAGATAATGCAGATACCCCGCCTTTTCCACATCCGCGTCCGCCAGTACCTTTACGCTCCCGATTTCCTTTCCGTTCAGTTTATACACCACCCTGCCCGCAACCGCGCCTTTTTCAACAGGAGCCTCCAGCCCTTGCGCAAGCTGCGTCTCCCGCTCGACCGCGTCCAGATTCTGCCCCGTAAGGTCAAGATAACGGAATTCTTCTTCACAGCGGCAGGGAACCGCCGCCTGCACGCCCCGTTTTACCGGCACATCCGGCAGCGCGGGCGGTTCGCTGTCGATGTACAGGCGGCATTTGCCAAACCCATAGTTAAAAAGCGACGCCGCGTTGGCAAAACGCGTCTTGGAATCCGGCCCGGCCATAATCACGCTGATGAGTTCCACATTGTCGCGCACGGCTACCGCTGAGAGACAAAAAAGGGCCTTTGAGGTGCTGCCGGTCTTCAGCCCCCGGCAGCCGTCGTAGCTGCGCAGCAGCTTATTGGTATTGGAAAGTCCAAATTCGCTGCTCCCCCGCCTTGTCACATGCGTGATGGTGTCCATCCAGATCGTCGTATAATCAAAAACCTTGGGAAAACGCGTAATCAGTTCGCGCGACATCAGGGCAATGTCATAAGCGCTGGTATAATGATCGTCCGAGTCCGTCAGCCCGCAGCAGTCCGCAAAATGCGTGTCCTTCATCCCAAGCTCCTGCGCTTTGCGATTCATCCGGTTTACAAACTCCTGCTCCGTTCCCGCTATATGCTCCGCCATTGCCACCGACGCATCATTGCCCGAAGAGACTAAAATACATTTCAGCAGAACGTCTACCGTCTGTTTTTCCCCTTCCTCCAGAAACACCTGCGAACCGCCCATTGATTTTGCGTGGGCGCTTGTCGTCACTTCGTCCGAAAAAGACAGATTCCCCTTCTCCAGTTCTTCAAAAATCAGAAGCACCGTCATAATTTTTGTCACGCTTGCCGGACTGCGCCGCGTGTGGGCGTCTTTTTCGTACAATACGGTTCCGGTGGACGCCTCCATCAGAAGCGCGGACGGAGACGCAATTGCCAGCGCATCCTCGTTTGTCCCCTGCGCGCATACCGGCATACCGAAAGCGAGCAGGGCAGAGAGAAACGCAGCGGCCGCTTTTTTCCGCTTGCTTTGTCTAATCTGCATGTTATCACCTCTGTTTTTCATACTGATACAAGATATGAAAAACAGAGGCAAGCTATGCCCGCCTCTGCAACAAAATTCTGTTTTTCGGATGCGTGTTCCTTCCATCATAAAAGCAGGGAACGGGTAC
>CANQJX010000175.1 GCA_947624335.1 uncultured Marvinbryantia sp. | reverse complement strand
CGGCCGCCGCGATAACCGGCTTTTGCGTAAGATCCGCAACGATCTGGACGCCCAGGCCGCAGGATACGACGGCAATGTACTCTGTGCCTTCGGGAACCGCATCCGCTATTTTCTTCGCGGTCTGCGTCGTATTGCACAGGAAATCAACCGTCATGCTGCCCGTGATCGTTTTTCCGTTTTGCGCGGCGAGTTTCTCAAATTCGCCGCAGTCTGGTTCGTCAATGGTCACAAATTCTTTAAAGCATTTGTTACAGGCAACGACGAACAGATGGTCTTTTCCTTCCAGAAGCGCGCACAGCTCGTCGTTTCCCTTCAACGTATACTTTGTATAGTTTTCCAATTGCTCACCCACCTTTCTCATAAATGTGCTTTTTGGTTTTTACACCATAAATTTTAGCACAGAATCGTTCCACTATCCAGCATAAATATGCAGATATTTTCAAATCGCTCCTTAGAGGGAAAGCTCTCCGTTTTTGTATTTTTCTTCCAGCAAAACGGCGAACGCATAAGGATCCGCACAATGGCGGCTCTCTGATAATTCCCCGATTTTTAAAAGCAGTCTGTGTATCTTCTTCGCAATATCGTCCAGCTCGTTTTCCTGCGCATAAATCTTAAGCCTGCCGCCCGTATATCCGTTTTCGTCTATGCCGAGAAACACTTCTTCCATGGAAAGATCAAATTTCCCCAGCGCCGCCACGATCCCCACCGCGTCGGCGACCACTTCGTCCCAGATCGCTTCTTTGAGCTGCGGATATTTTTTCCTGCAGATAAAGTGCGTACATTCATGCGCTTTCCGGATTTCCCGCGAAAGCGCGAGCCATTCTTCCTCGCCATAGCCCAGACGCTCCGCCGGTACGCCGCTGTAAGGGCCTACGCTCAGAACGATAAGCGCGTCGGTATAATTGGAACGGTCCGATGTGAAGCGTTCAAATTCCGCCGACCAGTCGGGCAGGCGTCCCTGCGCGGTCTCCGTTCGCAAATATTCGTCTTTGTGCCGGTTTATTTTATTCCAGTTTGCAATTCCGCCGATCATGGAAGCGCCCTGCGCGGAGGGGATTTCCCTGGGGGTGCAGCGGTACGCCATGACGCGCAGAAAGGTTTCAAAATCCTGCCTTTGAAACAGCGTAACGATTCCAATATCCCCAACCGGCGTCTCCTCGATGACAAAAGAGTCTTTTTCGTCCGTCAGAAAGTGGAAAAGCGAGCGCTTTTCGGGGGTTTTCCCGCTTTGTACCACCTCTTTGTATGCTTCCGCGCTTTCGGCTGACCGCGGGTCAAGGTAAAGCTGCGGATAAATTTCGGCCAACGCCTGCAAAACATTTTTTCCGTATATATGATTCATTTGATTCATTCTGTTCTCTCCTGACTTTAGCCGGTAAAACCGGCATTATCCGTTATCGCACATATCCCGCTTCACACAGATAGCCCCGCATTTTTTTCAGGGCTCTGTTCTGCAGAAACCGGACGTTTGCGTAACTGACGCCGACGCGTTTTGCCGTCTCCTGGGCGGAAAGGCCGTGATAAAAACGAAAAATCAAAATATTCCGCTCCCGTTCGGGAAGCTTCTCCAAAGCGCCGGCAAGCGCTTCCATTGTCTCCTGCGTCAGAATCTGCTCATCCGCTCCGGGGGATGTAAGCGTCAGTTCTTCCAATTCCGCCGCCAGAGGTTCGCGGCTTTGTCTGCGGTAATAATCGATGACCGCGTTTCTGGCAATGGCGTAAAGCCATGTTCCCGGCGCGCTGCGTTCGGAATCATAGCTGTCCATGGCGGAGATTGCGTTTAAAAAAACCTGCTGTACGACGTCCGCCCTGTCGTGTACGTTTTGCACATGCGCGCTGACATACCTTTCTACTTTGCCGCTGTAATTTTGATAGAGTTCGTCTGGCGTAATGGTTTTGCTCATGGCTTTTTCCCATCTTCCTTTAAAAGCCGCCATGTTTCCGGTTCCCCGGCGGCGTTCAGTTCCATCTCGCCATCCTCCAGCGGCAGGCCGAACGGCGCCCCTTCCGCGGCGCGGATCACACTGTCCAGCCGTTTGTTTCCGGCAAAACGCTGAAAATCAAACAGTGCGCGCAATATGTTTTCCGTTCTGTCCATATAAACCGTCTCCTCCTGACTGTCAGACGTTTCGCTTAAACGCCTCTTTTATTTTATCACAACTGCAGGGCTGTTTTGACATATCGGCCCTGACGTTTCCGTAATCAAACCTGACGTTTTTGTAAAAAGCAGCCCGCTGCACAATGGAACGGGCTGTCTTATCGGTCATTCTGAAAAAGCGGCGGCGCGGATGCGCTTCGCCCAGCCCCCTTTAAACAGCAGGCAGGCCATCGGATCCGGGGCCATCAGGCTTTCGCCGCTTGTACCCGCCGCAGAAGCGCGGCAGCCGCCGGCGCATACTTTGGCATATGCACATTCACGGCAGGTCTTCGTTTTCGCCAGCAGATCTTCCACCCGCGTATCAATCACAGACAGATAGACGCTCTTTGACAGGCCCTGCCGCAGCCCGGTATCCCGGATCAGCGGAAAATCGTACGATACCTTGCAGGACGCCAGCGGCATACAGGGGAGCAGCCTCCCTTCCGGCGAAATATATACCGACTGCCGCGCATGGCCGCATACCGGCCGGCACAGGCAGGCGTCCGATCCGTCATACTGTTCCAGCGGAATCTGAAAATCCCGCGAGCCTTTCGCGCACAGAAACACTCCGCCCAGACTTAGCTGCAGCGGCGAACCGTCACGGAAAAACTGCGGTATATACTGTTCATAAGCGGCATAGAGTTCCTCCAAAGACATGGCGTAGTCTTTGCCATACTTTGTCCACAGTTCCGTATCCATCACGCCGCCGACTTTCAGGCGCGTGCAGCCATGCGCTGCCAGCGTATTCACGCTCCGCCGCAGGACGCCGGCGTTTCCCCGGTGCAGCGCCATCTCCGCCCCAACTGGAAATCCCCGCCTGCTGCAGAGTTCAAACGCTTCCAGCACGCGGCTTCCGGCGCCCGGAATGCCTCTGAGCCAGTCGTGCCAGCCCTCGTCGCCGTCGTAGCTCATATGAAACTCCGGTCTGAGCCCCCGCGCCTCCAGTCCGTCCAGCAGCGTCTCGTTTACCAGCGCGCCGTTGGTATAGATCGCGGCAAGATCAATCTTGTTTTGTACAAGCGCGTCTGCAATATCCCACCAGTCGCTCCGGATCAGAGGCTCTCCGCCCGTAAGTTCCACCGAGAGAATACCGCATTCTTCCATTTGGCCGATGATATCCATGATCTGCGCATGCTCCATCTCGCCGAATTTTCCTTCGGGGGCGGACAGGTAGCAATGCTTGCAGCGGTAATTGCATCTGCCCGTGATCGACCAGTGAGCCGTATGGACAAAGCGGTTCTGATAGCGCCGGTAACGCTGGTCCCGTTCCAGCCCGTCGCCATACGCGCACTTTTCTACTATGCCCTTTTGCTCCATCCGCGCAATCTGTTTTTTTATCCGCGCCGGAATCAGCGGCAGCGAGCAGTCAATCAGTCCGTTGCACAACTCCAGCGCCCGAAACTCTTCTTCCCGCAAAAAGCGGACGTTGTTGCGCGGCCTGCAAACGAGCGCCCACGGCAGCCTCTCCCAGCCGCGCAGAACCATATCGCGGCGCAGCCTGTAATATATGCTTCCCATCTGTAAAGCCTACCCCATGTTATGTGCGCGCAGCCGCCCTGCATAAAAGGGCTGCTGCCGGCCGCTTAATGAAATTCGTTATTCCATTCCGCCCTCACTTCAGGCGATACCAGCCGGGTATAACCGCCGGCTACCGCATCCAGTTCGTCCTCGGAAAGTTCTTCCTCCGTGCCGGCAAAATCCGCCTCCGTCAGCGTTACGCCGTATTTTTTTGCAAGCGCGATCACATCCGCCGCAGCGGGATTTTCTCCCAGCGCGATGATCTTTTCTTTCAGTTCCGCATTCTTTTC